>NZ_KV817513.1:0-16926 GCF_001814685.1 Prevotella sp. HMSC077E09
TAAGTAAATTCGCATTTGGTAGTTGAAACTACCTTGATGCAAAATTAATGGAATTCTGGCTAAATCACAAAAAAAACGATTTCATATTGCTATGAAACCGTCTGTCTCTCAAACCTCTCAAGGTCTCTATTGCTTTCTCCTTAAATGTTATCTGTTCTGAAACAATCTTTTATTCTACCTTTGAAAACTAATCTATTGCCTATTTTAAATAACTCTTCTAATCTTTTGTCCTGAAACTCTTTACCTTATATAATACCTTGAAATCAATCTTGTTTACCTAAACCAAATACCTATGTCTGATCTAATACCTTTGTCGTTATCCTAATCTTTTACCTCTCTTAGACGATGCAAAGATATATAGTATCCGATTACCGGCAATAATCTTTTATGAGAAATCTTCTTTTTCAGCCCAATTCTTGATATACATCAACAAGTTGTGTGCGGGCACAAAGACAGGCTTCCCTAAGAAAACAGGAGCATAAACCTAATAGTTTATGCTCCTGTTCTTTATACCTTATATTATATATCCTATTATTTCTTTATGAAATCAGTTTTGATTTAGATACTGTATATTATGGGCTTTAGCCTTAGTTTCTTTTGAGGTTCGCCCTGCATGATAGCTTCCGGCAAGGGTTACATCAAACACTAAGGTCGAGTAGGCAGGGATCTTATTATTGTTTTTGGCCCCATAACCTAATTGATAAGGTATGTAAATCATCCATCTGTCGCCTGCACGCATATATTGTAAAGCGGTTGTAAAGCCTGAAACTACACCGCTTACAGCAAACTTCTTGGGCGTGTTTGTGTTTGGATTAAACTCTTCTGTTATCCAGGTTTGGTCGAATATCATCCCTTTTGGATAGCTTGTAGAGGGTATAAGTCGGCCTTGATAATGTATATAGGCAGTATCTGTATATAATGGCAACTGAGTTCCTGTTCCTTTTTTCAATACTTTCACAACGATGAAATCCTCTGGATTGTTGTGTGTTTCCGGCAATGACCAATTGCGTATGACCTTTACATTTGGGTTGGTTTTAGCATCAGAAACAGCCTCTTTATAAATCTTGTTGAAGTATTCTTCATTGCGAGCTTTCCAGTCTGGATATTCATCCGGAGTGTTATTATCTTCGTTGCATGACGACAGTCCTACGGCTGTCATCATGAGCATGAGGATATATAATATGTCTTTTTTCATTCTTCTATATTGAGTTTTTTCAGTAAGTTGGTGATGCTTACGCGGTCTTCCATAATGCCACGCAGCGCATTGATATCAACACGTTCCTGTTTCATTGTGTCGCGATAACGCAGTGTAACCTTGTGATCTTTAGGCGTATCGTGGTCAACAGTAACGCAGAATGGAGTACCAACTGCATCCTGACGACGGTAACGTTTACCGATAGAGTCTTTCGGATCGCCATAGTGTGTGTTGAAATGGAACTTCAAATCATCGACAATCTGTTGTGCCAATTCAGGTAACCCGTCTTTCTTGTCCAATGGGAATACGGCACATTTCACTGGTGCCAAAGCCTCAGGAAGCCTCAAGACGATGCGTGTTTCTCCGTTTTCGAGCTTTTCTTCGGTGTAGCTGTGGCACAGAACAGAAAGGAACATGCGGTCAACGCCGATGGAAGTCTCTACATCATACGGCGTATAGCTTTCGTTCTTTTCCGGGTCGAAGTATTTAATTGAGCGGCCACTGAATTTCTCATGCTGGCTAAGATCAAAGTCGGTGCGGGAGTGTATGCCCTCAACTTCCTTGAAACCAAACGGCATGTGAAATTCTATATCGGTAGCAGCGTTGGCATAATGTGCTAATTTTTCGTGGTCATGGAAACGATAGTTTTCTTTGCCCATGCCTAATGCCTGATGCCAGGCCATACGGTGTTTCTTCCAGTATTCGAACCATTTCATCTCGGTTCCCGGCTGGCAGAAAAACTGCATTTCCATTTGTTCGAACTCTCTCATACGGAATACAAACTGGCGGGCTACTATCTCATTACGGAATGCTTTGCCTATCTGACAGATGCCGAAAGGCAGCTTCATGCGGCCTGTTTTCTGTACGTTGAGGTAGTTTACGAAGATGCCTTGTGCTGTTTCAGGACGCAGATAAATTCGGTTGGTTTGGTCACTGAGCGAGCCAACTTCGGTAGAAAACATCAGGTTGAATTGGCGAACATCAGTCCAATTCTTTGTACCACTGATGGGATCAACGATGCCTTCGTCGAGAATTATCTGTTTCAAGGCCTCCAAATCAGGGCCTTGCATGGCCTCGGTGTAACGTTCATGCAGTGCATCACGCTTTTTCTGGTACTCCAATACGCGTGGATTAGTCTCGCGGAACTTACCCTCTTCAAAACTGTCTCCAAACTTCTTGGCAGCCTTGGCAACTTCTTTTTCAATCTTTTCATCGTACTTTGCCATTTGATCCTCAATGAGGACATCAGCACGATAGCGTTTCTTTGAGTCGCGATTGTCAATCAATGGGTCGTTGAAAGCATCAACATGGCCGCTTGCTTTCCATACAGTGGGGTGCATAAAGATGCTGGCATCAATGCCAACGATATTGCTGTGGAGCAGCACCATGCTTTTCCACCAGTACTCCTTAATATTGTTTTTCAACTCAACACCGTTCTGCCCATAGTCATAAACAGCTGCGAGTCCGTCGTAAATTTCACTGCTTGGGAAGACAAAGCCATATTCCTTGCAATGGCTTACAATCTTCTTGAAAACATCTTCTTGTGCCATAATATATTTTTGTTCGAATTCTTTTGTGCAAAGATACAATAAATATCGTGAAACGGGGTGCCTTTTATTATTTTTTTATATAAAGCAACTTTTGGTTTCAGATGCTTGCTCTTGGCAGTGCATTCATGAGGAGAAAAATCACTTTTCCAGGCTTGTCGTTATGAAGATTTCATCTTTCTGTAGGAAAAGTCAGTAGATAACAGACTTTATGGAGATAAAAGTAATGCTGCATCAAATAAAATAACTATCTTTGCATTTCTGACTGTTTGTCATGCAATATGGCATGTCAAGGGAAATGCCAATATGCTCTATGGAGATCCCAGGCTGTGGATTTTCAATATCCATAACTACAGCTGATAGCGTTCTAAGCTTGAAATTACAGAAAAAATCAGGCTTTGAAAGTAAGAATTATCTGCTATATACAAATTGTTCTCCATGGGGGGGGTGGGGACTGGTCAATAATAAAATCAATGCATAAAATGAAAAAGAATTATCTTCGTAAAGTGTCGTTGCTTGCTGTGTGCAGTGTAGTTACATCTTTAGTGTGGGCAGAACCTGTGAGTGAAAACATGGCCCGAAGAATTGCATCAAAGTATCTTGCAAGCCCAGAACTGCAACAGTCCTCTGTCATTACCCGTGCAGCAGAGAGCCATGAGCAGCAACCTGCCTACTATCTCTTTACGAATGTTGGCGATGATAAATATGTCGTTGTTTCGGGAGAAAGCCGATTGAATGAGGTGGTTGGTTATGGAAAGATGAGCCCGAATGCCGACAAATCTGTTGTCAAAGAATTCAAAACTCTGCTTCAACGCTATGAAAGAGTGGTGCGGGCGATACGTGAAGGGAAAGCACAAGTGCCTCCGATAAGACTTCCTAAGATTAGAGAAGTGAAGCCACTGCTTACTTGTCATTGGGAACAGAATTATCCCTTTAACCAGTACACCCCTGCTCCCGATGGGGTAAATACGCCTACCGGATGCGTTGCCACTGCTACTGCACAGCTGATGTATTATCATAAGTGGCCTAAATCACGCCCCAATGCTTACATCTTCTCCCAAGGTACAGAGGCTCAGAAAAGTGCCGGTTATCAGTGGCAATATATGAAAGATTATGCAAAACAGATGGATAATAAAGGAGGAGATGCTGTTGGTGTGCTGATGCGAGATGTTGGGAAGGCCGTTCGTATGCATTACTATTATAAAGGAAGCGACTCTAATCTGCACTATGCTATGGATGCTTTGCGTAACGATTTCGGCTATTCGGTGCGTCATCTGTACAAGGATTATATGCTGTCGGGGGCATTTTACGATGTTATTCTCAACGAACTATCCGATGGTTATCCTGTTCTGGTCTGTGGAGGCTCACATGTTTTCGTGTTTGATGGATACGACCGACGTGGCTTTATACATACGAATTGGGGATGGGGTGGCGAATTTGACGGATACTTTGATATTAATACTATCTATCTTCCTGTTAGTGGTTTCGGATTAAACGACGGCAAGTTTTATGAGGAAATAGAAGTAGTTCTTGCGCATCCCAAAGACGGAAGCCACAAAGAGTTTGCTGTATTGAGAGGGTTGGAGACAAGAGATGTTTACCCTTTTACTGTTGCAGAGACAGAAGTGAAACGTGGTGCCGTATTGCATGCAAAGGTGAAAAAGCTTGGAACCAACAGTCCGGTCAATGGTGAACTCGGGCGTTTTACGGGCAAGGTGGCACTTGGACTTTATGATGAAAAAGGCGTAAGGGTGAAGCTTTTCAATACTTTTCAAACAGAAATCAATCTCAGCAGCATCTTTTCCACTACCACTGCAGACTTTGATAATCTCGACTTTGCTGGTCTTCCGAATGGAACCTATACGCTCAAACCCCTTTCCAACGAACTCACAGAACGGCCTTCTACCTATTCGGGTTGGCAGTCGATAGTTTATGCAAACACACAAAAGGTGGAATTAACGGATGATAAAATCGTCGTGAAAGAGCCTGCCCCTCGTATTCATCTTTCATTAGAAAGACAGCCAGACCTGCTTGCCCCTCTCTATCAAGGTAGTGGAAGGCAGGGTGTGTTTAGTTTGGTCGTTAAAAATGAAGGCTGGGAAGAGGTGCGCGGAAAGATAATTGTGCGCTTTGAGGGAATAGAAAACGGCATTAAATATACTGCTCCTATTATGCAAGAGGTACTTGCTCAACGACTTGAAACAACAGCTTTGCGTGCTCCGGTACTAACGTCTTACAATACGAATGGTGTCAGTAATGCCCTTCTCGCAGGTCGCTATCGGGTTAGTTTCTTTATTTCTGTGGATAAAGGTGGCAATCAGTCAGAAGAGATACCTATTGCAACCACAGCTCCGATAGAAGTGAATGTGCTGCCCAACACTGCCCCGTTTTATCTCAGTATCAATGGGATAGAGTTTCTTTCTGACGGAAAATCCACTCCTTTGCAAGTGTTTAATCCTGAAGAAACGAAGATGTTAGGACTAATGGTGACAGCCAATTTGAGAGGCAGTAAAAACTATTACGGCTCGTTGTTTTATCGTGTACAGGACATGACTGACGGCACCTCTGTCGATGTAGGCTCGGTAGCCAACGTGTCTTTCAATGCTTTTGCCTACATTCCACCCAAGACTACGCTTGCTCAATTCCCGCTCAATCGCTTGAAACGTGGGCATACTTACGAGGTACATGTAGAGATAAAGGAGGACGATCAGCGGGTAGATGTGTGGAATAATGAAACTCCCCGTGTGCAGTTTGCGGTTTCCAATCCTGGGAGTACGGGTGTCTCTACGATAGAAAATGCCCCTTCCATTCCTGTGATTTATAATCTCCAAGGCACTCGCATCGTTATACCTGCAGACCGTTTGCCTAAGGGAGTCTATATCATTGACGGGAAAAAAGTGATGAGGTGAGGCCTTGTTTTCAGTCTTGACAACCGAATTTGTGTTATTGATAAAAACATCTGTAGAGGCAAAGTCTGTTGTATGTGCTGGCAATATATGCTCGGCAAGAAAATGAAAAATATAGAAATAAAAACGTTTCGCTAAGAAATATACATGAAAAGAGGCAGTCGAAAAGACTGCCTCTTTCTTTTATTGTTTGGTATAAACAATTTCATTAATCTTCAGTTTGTTGCCTTCAACCTTTCCAATTGCTGTTTCAAGCTTCTTTGTTTTCCTGTCCGTGTATGTGAATCTAACGATAGGTGGGTCCCAGATATAGTTACCTCGATCGATTTGTGTATTCCCTTTCTTGGATATAGTGACGTAGAAGTCCTTTTCACCGAAGGTTAACGTTCTAAGTCCATCGCCGTCATCAGGACTCACCCATATGGTACTTTGCAAGGAAGTCAGGTCGTCATCGTCAGATGAACAACTCACAAATGAAAACATGATACCCGCCAAGGCAAGCATAAGGAATAAATACTTCTTCATAACTCTTATTTTTTTATTTTATTTCACAAAGGTAGATAATATTTTTAATGCGTGCAACTTTTTCTGTTTTCTTTCTCTTTGAATTCATAAAATGTATGAAGTTTTTCGGTCTGAAATCAATAAGAAGAGTACAACTCCATTTCTGTCAATTAACTTTACAAATACTTTCGCATAGCTGCGTTATTCAGAATGAATGTCTTCCTCATTCTGAATACGCGCTGTTTTCTGACAGTTTGTAATGCGTTGTCTGTCAGAAGGTTGTGAGGTTTGTTCTGAAATATGAAGAATTTTCATGTCAAAAAACGGTGTGATTACTATTGAATTACCTTACAATTAGAGTTGTTTCACCGTGTGTTATGATGCAAATGGCAGCGTGTTTTGCGTCAAGTTACGACCTATGATTAATGAGATTGCAACTCCGTAAGCTTGAAATTGAAAGACGACCTCTGTTTTTTCGCTTTTTGTTTGGTGTGGCTCTAAAGGACACATTTAACAATTCAATTGCAACATGAAAAAGTGAGTTTTGGGCATAAGATACAGGAAAAACGCCACTATTTTTTGGACATCTATCAGATTTGTGGTATATTTGTAGGCAATAACCATCTAATAGGAAACAACAAAGCTCTATGAAACTACACCTCAGAATGAGTTTTATCTTATGCTGTTCACTACTCATTGCCGTGTCGGGCATGGGTAAGAACCGCATCAAAGTGGCTTGCGTAGGCAATAGTGTCACCTTCGGTTATGGGCTTTCCAACCGCGAGCAAACGTGCTATCCGGCCGTTTTGCAACGCATGTTAGGGGCGAACTATGAAGTAAGGAACTTCGGTCATTCTGGCACAACACTGTTAACGCAAGGGCATCGTCCCTATATTCAGCAAACAGAGTATAAGGAAGCATTGGCCTTTAAGCCCGACTGGGTGGTGATTCACTTAGGACTTAACGACACCGATCCGCGCAACTGGCCCAATTACAACAGTGCATTTGATGCCGATTATCAACAACTCATCAACAGTTTTCGCAAGGTAAACCCCAATGTCAAGCTATGGATTTGCCTCATGACTCCTATATTTCACACGCATCCGCGCTTCGAAAGTGGCACCCGCGACTGGCATGCTGCCATTCAAAAGCATATCCGCCGCATTGCCAAAGCCAATCAAGTAGGACTTATCGACCTGCACACACCACTCTATTCACGTCCCGATTTGTTTGCAGATGCCCTGCATCCCAATGCAGAAGGTGCTGAAATCATGGCTCAAACCATTTATTCAGCAACCACAGGTGACTATGGCGGGCTGAAGATGTCACCGCTTTATGCCGATGAAATGGTGATGCAACGCCAGCAACCTATTGTGTTTCGTGGCACAGCCAATGCCAAAGAGCGCGTAGAAGTGAATTTCAATGGCCAGCGATTATCAGCTGTTACCCATGCAAACGGGCAATGGAACGTAAGTTTCCCGGCCATGGATGCAGGCGGACCTTACGAGGCTCGCATCACAACAAAGCGTGGAAGGCTCACCATTCACCATATATATATAGGTGAAGTATGGCTTTGTTCGGGACAATCCAACATGGAATATCCCGTGAAAGCTACCACAACAGCTGCTGAGGACGAGCAATTGGCTGCTCATCTGCCACTACTCCACCTCTATAACATGCCTACCCGCTTTCCAACAAATGCCGAGAAGTGGCCGAAAGCAGTGCTCGACTCGGTAAATAAACTTGCTTTATTGGGCGGACAGACATGGCAACGAGCGAGCAAGGAAACAGTGAGTAGGTTCTCATCTGTGGCCTATCACTTTGGAAAAGCATTAGCCGACAGTCTTAAAGTACCTGTTGGTATCATCTGTAATGCCGTGGGTGGCACAACAACCGAGTCATGGATTGACCGACATACACTTGAATGGCAGTTCCCTTCCATACTCCACGATTGGTATCATGGTGACTTTGGACAGCCCTGGGCACGCAAACGAGCACTTGAGAACATTGCCAACGCTGAAAACATAGCCTTGCAACGCCATCCTTATACACCTTGTTACATGTTTGAAGCAGGCATTCTGCCACTGAAAGATTACGCTATCCGCGGTGTAGCTTGGTATCAGGGAGAATCGAATGCACACAATATCGAACTGCATGCCCGCCTATTCCACCTCTTGGAAAAAAGCTGGCGACACTTCTTCCACCAACCCAAGATGCCTTTCCTCATCGTGCAATTGTCGAGTCTCAATCGTCCTTCGTGGCCCGAATTCCGCAATTCACAACGCCTGTTGGCTGCACAACAGGCCCAAACTTGGCTGACCGTGACGAGCGATGTGGGCGATTCCTTGGACGTACACTACCGAAACAAGCAACCCGTTGGCAAGCGCTTGGCACTTCAAGCCCTGCACCATGTGTATGAACATGCCATTGTTTCAGAGGGTCCTTCGTGCATCAAAGCACGCGCAGTGGGCGAACTTGTTTATCTTTATTTTGAGAATGCACAGAGATTGCAAACCAAGGAGGGCCCACTTACAGGTTTTGAAGTGGCAGGAGAAGACGGAGTCTATCATGCAGCAAAAGCCGAAATAGACGGTGATAGCGTTATCGTGAGCAGTAAAGAAGTACCTCATCCCCAAACTGTTCGCTATGGTTGGCACCCCTTCTCACGTGCCAATTTAGTCAATGAAGCTCTACTTCCTTGCAGTACATTTAAGAAAAAGATACCCAAATGAAGCTAATTCGTATTGTTTTAATAATTTATATCGCAATGATTGATTTCATAAATGGAACAGACTTGCATGCACAAAGCTTTCAGTTAGTGCGTGTTGAGCGCATAATGGGCTTCCCATCTGATGAGCCTGGAATAGGAAAAGGCGTATCAGCTTGCTTTGCTGGCGTCGTCGGTGACATGCTCATCATGGCCGGAGGATGTAATTTCCCCGACAAACCGGCAGCCGAAGGCGGACCCAAACGCTATTATCAAGGCATTTATGCCGCACAAATCACCTCGGAAAAGCAATTAAACTGGGAACTCATCGGACAACTTCCTGCGCCTTGTGCCTATGGCGTGAGCATCCCTTTAGACGATGGTTTACTCTGCATTGGCGGCAACGACACAAATGAAAGCTTTGCCGATGTGTTCAAGATTATATTGAAAGAGGGGAAAGCCGCAGTGAAACTCTATCCCGAATTACCTGTACCTATGGATAATTTCACAGGTGCTCGCTGTGGAAATCGTGTGATTGTAAGCAATGGTCTGCAGATTTTCGAACTCGATTTAAGCTTTCCTGAGCGCGGTTGGAAAGCCCTTCCACCACTCACAACAAAGAAATTAGGACAGCCTGTGGGCGTGTTTGTCAATGGAAAGTTCTGTCAATGGGGCGGATGTACGCCCAAAACTGATACAGAGCTCACCTCACTCTGTATTTCAGGACAAAGCTTAGAGCAGCCCTTGAAAGAACTTTTGCCACCTCAAACCGATGCCGGTGAGGATATTTATTTAGGAGGTTCTGCTGCCATTAACCTCACCGACGATGCCTTTATAGCTATAGGCGGCGTGAATAAAGATGTATTTTTAGATGCCGTGAACCACCCCAAGCCTGGTTATATGACGCATCCCGTGGAATGGTATCGCTTCAATCCCTACATTTGTGTGTATCAAAAAGGAGCGTGGAACATTGCTGGTAACGAACAAATCGCGGCACGTGCAGGGGCAACTCTTGCGCGTCATCATCAAGATATCTATATCATTGGCGGCGAGTTGAAGCCTGGTGTGCGCACACCTGATATTTACCGTCTCACTTTCAAACAATAAACAAAACCATGAAAATCATTGACAAGAAATATTATCCTTGGGTAGTTGTAGCACTTTTATGGGTAGTAGCCCTGCTGAATTACATGGACCGACAGATGCTTTCGACGATGCAGGTCTCCATGAAAGCCGATATTCATGAACTCAATCAAGCCGAAGCCTTCGGTGCTTTAATGGCTGTTTTCCTTTGGGTTTATGGCATCGTGTCGCCCTTTGCGGGTATGGTTGCCGACAAAGTAGACCGCAAATGGCTCGTTGTTGGCAGCCTCTTTGTATGGTCGGGCGTTACTTTAGCCATGGGATATGCAACAAGTTTCAACCAGTTATATTATCTCCGGGGCATCATGGGCATTAGTGAAGCCCTTTATATCCCGTCAGCTTTGTCACTCTTGGCCGATTGGCATGAAGGCAAAAGCCGTTCGTTGGCCATCGGCATCCACATGACCGGCATCTATATGGGGCAGGCCGTGGGTGGCTTTGGTGCCGTTGTTGCAGCCATGTTATCATGGAAAACCGCCTTCCATTGGTTTGGAATCATCGGCATTGTCTATGCTTTGGTGTTGGCAGTACTACTGTTTGAGAAACCTTCGCATGGCAAAACAGAGCCGGAAAGCCTACAGACAGCACCCCAAAAAGCAAGTATATTCAGTGGTTTTGGCGTGATATTGTCGAATTGGGTATTCTGGATTATCCTCTTTTTCTTTGCAGTTCCGAGTCTACCTGGCTGGGCAACGAAGAACTGGTTGCCCACTTTGTTCGCTCAGAACTTAGGAATTCCCATGGAAGAAGCAGGCCCAATCTCTACGATTACCATTGCTGCATCTTCTTTTTTAGGTGTAATTTTTGGCGGTTATCTATCGGATAAGTGGGTGAAACGCAATCTTAAAGGGCGCGTTTACACCAGTGCCATTGGCTTAGGGCTCACTATTCCCGCCTTAATTCTATTGGGATTTGGACACAACCTGCTTGCCATTGTGGGAGCAGGACTGCTCTTTGGTGTGGGTTATGGCATGTTTGATGCCAACAACATGCCCATTCTCTGCCAGTTTATCTCAACAAAACAGCGTGCAACGGCCTATGGTATCATGAATATGACGGGCGTGTTTGCAGGTGCAGCTGTGACACAAGTGCTTGGAAAATGGACTGATGGCAACCAATTAGGAACAGGTTTTGCATTCTTAGGGGCCATTGTTGCCTTGGCACTTTTTGTCCAATTGCTGTTCCTGAAGCCACAAACCGACAATATGGAATAATCGGAAAACAACGTAATTAAATAAAAATAATGATGGAAAAGATTATCGGATTAATTGATGCACCATTCACTCCATTTCATGAGAATGGTGATGTTAACCTCGAACCCATTGCGGCTTACGGGGCAATGCTAAAGAAAAACGGGCTGCAAGGCGTGTTTATCAATGGCTCATCGGGTGAGGGTTATATGCTTACTACAAGCGAAAGAAAGGCTTTAGCCGAAGAATGGGTGAAGCAAGCTCCACAAGGTTTCAAGGTGATTGTGCATGTGGGAAGTTGCTGTTTGCGTGAAAGTGTGGAATTGGCACGCCATGCAGCCGAGATCGGTGCATGGGGAATTGGAGCCATGGCGCCTCCCTTCCCACGCATTAACCGCATTGAAGAGTTGGTGAAATATTGCGAACAGATAGCCAATGCAGCACCCCAACTGCCGTTTTATTATTATCATATTCCTGCTTTCAATGGTGCATTCCTGCCTATGCTCGACCTCTTGAGAGCTGTAGATGGGCGCATTCCTAACTTCGCCGGCATCAAATACACCTACGAAAGCCTTTATGAATACAATCAATGCAGGCTTTATGACAACGGAAAATTCGATATGTTGCACGGTCAGGACGAGACTATTCTGCCCTCATTGGCACAGGGTGGTGCACAAGGTGGTATCGGCGGAACAACCAATTACAATGGACGCGAATTGGTTGCAATTATCGATGAATGGAAGAAAGGAAACATAGAAGCAGCCCGCGAGCATCAGAATTTTGCACAAGAAGTTATCAATGTCATCTGTCACTATCGTGGAAACATCGTCGGAGGCAAACGTATCATGAAACTCATGGGCTTTGATTTAGGGCCTAACCGCGTGCCTTTCCAGAATATGACTGCCGAAGAAGAGAGACGAATGAAGGCAGAACTCGAGGCCATTGACTTCTTTAAGAAATGCAATCAATTTTAATTCACAACGAAAATGAATATAGATCCCAAAACCTATTTACAGCAATGGGCCGACCGTTACAGGCAAGATCTCACCGAAAACATCATGCCTTTCTGGATGAAACATGGTGTTGACCATGTCAATGGCGGTGTTTATACGTGCGTAAATCGTGACGGTTCACTCATGGATACTACCAAGTCAGTGTGGTTTCAAGGGCGTTTCGCCTATATTTGTGCCTATGCTTATAATCATATTGAAAGGAATGACGAGTGGTTGAAAGCCGCAAAGTCTACTATAGACTTTATAGAAGCACATTGCTTTGACAAAGATCGTCACATGTTCTTCTCGGTAACAGCCGACGGGACACCGCTACGCAAGCGCCGTTATGTGTTCAGTGAGACTTTCGCTGCTATTGCTATGGCCGAATACTCCATTGCTTCGGGCGACCAACATTATGCGAAACGCGCACTCGAAGTGTTTGACGATACTTTGCATTTTCTCTCAACTCCAGGTTTTCTTGCACCGAAATTCGAGCCTAATGTGCAGTTGCAGGGTCACTCTATCGTGATGATACTCATTAATGTCTGCAGCTGTCTGCGGAATGCTATCCATGAAGAACGCCTCACAAAGCAAATTGATGAGTCGATTGATAAGCTGCAACGCTATTTCATGCACCCGGAGTTTAAGGCGCTGTTAGAATGTGTTGGGCCCAAAGGTGAATTCATTGATACGAACATGACGCGTACCATTAACCCAGGACACTGCATCGAAACCAGCTGGTTTATCATGGAAGAAGCACGTCATCGCCAATGGGATAAGCAGTTACTTGACATGGCTCTCACCATATTTGACTGGTCATGGGACTGGGGATGGGATAAGGAATATGGCGGAATCATCAACTTTCGCGACTGCAAGAACCTGCCCTCGCAGGATTATGCTCAAGACATGAAGTTCTGGTGGCCACAATGTGAGACTATCATTGCATCGCTTTATGCCTACCTTGCCACTGGAAATGAGAAATATTTAGAGCGTCATCGGCAGATCAGTGAATGGACATACGCCCACTTCCCCGATAAGGATTATCCCGAATGGTATGGCTACCTGCACCGCGACGGCACTGTGGCACAGCCGGCAAAGGGCAACCTTTACAAAGGGCCTTTCCACATTCCACGCATGATGATCAGGTCGTTTACGCTCTGTAATGACATTCTTAAAAAGCTATAGCCATTGCACAAGCGATGCTTTTCAGTGCAAAGGCAACTTCTCTTGCAGGCACATTATCTCCAATGATGTGCCTGCTGATTTTTTCTGCACATAGCAATAAATCTGCATTCTCCCATAGCTTTACCTGCGAAATTATAGAAAAAAGTTCTTTTCTGAAATAAGAAAACATTCTTTTTATTAGGAACTTTTCGCGTTTTTCCGTATGTTTGCAGATTAGAAACATAACCTGTGTGCACCTAAACCGAAAGCCATGAAAATACATATAGGCCATATCGTGCTCGTCATAGCATTGCTGACAGCCCCTAAAGTCAATGCGCAACAAGAGCAACGCTGGGAAGATTGCTATGCAGAAGTCATTGCCATAGAAGGCAAAGACGAAGAAGATATCCCCGATTATGAATTGCTCTGTCAGCTGGCTGACCACCCCATCAACATCAATACGGCTACGAAAGAAGACTTAGAACAACTTCCTTTCCTCAACAATCAGCAGATAGAAGACATCATGGAGTATCTCTATCGCTATCATTCTCTGCGGTCTGTGGGAGAACTCTACATGATTCCATCACTCGGTAACGCCTATGCCCGCCTGCTTTCCTACTTCATAACGACTGGAAAACCTAATGAAAACAACCGATTTTCCTGGCAGGACATGCTGCATTACGGCAGACATAAAGTTATTGCAACCCTCAATATTCCAACCTATCAGCGGCGGGGATTTAGCGAAGGAAAGTATCTTGGCGGGCCTCTCAAACATTGGTTGCGCTACACTTTCAATTATGCCAATCGGCTTGAGATAGGACTTGTGGGCGCACAAGATGCCGGAGAACCTTTCTTCAAAAGGCAAAACAAGACAGGATATGACTATCACAGCTTTTATCTTATGCTCCGAAATCAAGGCTCACTGAAGGCACTTGCCGTTGGAAGATACCGCTTGCGAATGGGCATGGGCCTTGTGATGAACTGCGACTATGGCTTTGGAAAACAGATGCTCCTACAAGCACTCGACCGTTCTTCTGCCACTGTCCGCCCACACTCCTCACGCTCGGAAGGCAACTATCTGCAAGGAGTTGCAGCCACTTTCAAGTTGAACAAAGCCATGGAAGCTACGGCCTTTCTCTCTTACAGAAAGGTGGATGCCACACTCCGACACGACAGTTTAGGTTCGATTTCAGCTATCATAACTAACGGTTATCATCGCACGGAAACAGAAATGGAGCATAAACACAACACATGGCAATTGGCCACAGGTGGGCATCTGCGCTATTTCAACAATGGTTTCCACGCCGGAGCAACAGCCCTCTACACTGCGTTGAGCCGTGAACTCCGTCCCCACACCACCCAACTCTACAAGCGTTGGGCTGCCACAGGCACGCGTTTCTATAATCTCGGCATTGACTATGGCTATACAGGACACCGTTTCAGCCTCAACGGAGAGGTGGCTACAGATAATCACCAAGCCTTTGCTACGATTAATAAGGTCTGCATAAACGTGGCTTCTAACCTTCAACTATCGGCTATCCAGCGCTTTTATGCCTATAAATACAACGGACTTTTTGCCCGTAGTTTTGCTGATGCAGGAGCCGTTCAGGATGAAAGCGGCCTTTATCTCGGCTTGAACTGGAACATCAATCGCGCCTTTTCGCTGTTCGCCTACGGTGACTATGCTTACTTTGCATGGCCGAAGTACGGGCAAAGTTTTGCGGGAGCACATGCCCTTGACGGCTTTCTGCAACTCAACTACCAACATAAGAAAACGCTACTCACTGCACAATACCGCACGAGATGCCGACAGCGAGACAACAAGGAAAAAGATATGCTCATCAACCTCAATGAACATCGCGGACGCATAAAGGCTGACTATGTGCTCGGGCCGTGGCAACTTCGCACGCAAGCCAACCTCACCTATGCGCTTCAAGAAACCGGAAGTCTCGGCTATATGCTTTCCCAGAGCATACTCCGACATTATAAGTGCATCATCGTTTCTGCCTCATTAGGCTATTTCCACACGCAGGATTACAGCAGCAGAGTCTACACTTACGAGCGTGGCATGCTTTATGATTTCAGCTTTCCCTGCTTCTTTGGCCACGGCATTCGTTACAGCATGACGGCCAGAAGCGACCTCGGCAGACATCTTACACTGATTGCAAAGGCTGGAACAACCGACTATTTCGACCGCAGTGTCATTGGAAGCGGACTCCAGGAGATTGCTCATTCCTCGCAAACCGATATTCAGTTGCAAGCGATTGTAAAGCTGTAAGCCACAGCTATAAGCCCATCTTTATTCCATTCGGGCAATCTTTCGCTCAGCTTCCTGCATGATTTCCACTACCCTATCGCACCACTGATCAAACTCAACATCAGCAGATTGACATTCCTGATGATGCATCACGTAGGCCAAAGTGTTGCGCACGCCTTGGTCAAAACGCACGGAAGCATGATAATCGGGAACGGCCTTACGCAACTTCGAAGTATCAAAGACCACAGAATTCGCCTTATCTCCTAACAATGCTCCTTTGAAATCATAGGCAGGCGCCATAGCCAACAAG
Organism: Prevotella sp. HMSC077E09; assembly: GCF_001814685.1. Classification (NCBI taxonomy): domain Bacteria; kingdom Pseudomonadati; phylum Bacteroidota; class Bacteroidia; order Bacteroidales; family Prevotellaceae; genus Prevotella; species Prevotella sp. HMSC077E09. The sequence continues at coordinate 15,916 of NZ_KV817513.1, forward strand.
GTGCTTGGAACGTAACAAGGACGGAAAGAAACGCCCAAAGCATCGGCTATGGTCTGATGAATTTGATTCCAGGTCAGCACTTCTTCGCTCATCACCTGATAGGTTTCGCCCACAGCATGCACGTTGCCCATCAATCCAACGAAAGCGCGTGCAAAATCAGAATTGTGGGTAAGCGTCCACAATGAAAGCCCATCTCCCGGCACAATCACAGGCTTTCCTTCGAGCATCCTCTTGATGACTTGCCAGCTGCCTTGCTTCCCATGGACAGCCACAGGCACTGACTTTTCGCCATAAGTGTGGCTCGGACGCACAATGGTTACCGGGAAACCATGCTCGCGTTGATAGCGATGCAACAGATCTTCACAGGCTGCCTTATTGCGCGAATAGGTCCAATAAGGATTGTTCAGCGATGTAGACTCGGTGACAAACGGACTCGGAAGCGGTTTACTGTAGGCCGAAGCCGAACTGATAAAGATATACTGATGCGTGCAATCTGCAAAGAGTTGGAAGTCTTTTTCAATGTGTTCGGGCGTGAAAGCAATGAAATCTACAACAACATCCCACGTCTTTCCAGCAAGTAAACCACCTGCTTCAGCACTTCGGATATCGCCTCGTATCGTCTTCACATGGCTTGGAATATCATGCTTGCTGCCACGGTTCAACAGCGTAACTTCCCACTCCTCACACTCGCTGAGCAGTCGGGTGACAGCACTACTGATAGTGCCCGTTCCTCCAATCAACAATGCCTTTCGCTTCATAACAGGGTCAGAGATTTAATTTCCATTGAATGAATATACTGCAAAAATAAGGATTATATTTCGCAATGAAGTAGATGTTCATGATTAATTACCAATATATTTAAGTCCGCTTCTCTATCAGTATGCCAATTTGAAGGAGGAATACAGCAGACAACATGACTGATAAACCAAGGCTGAATGACTGTAGGAATTTTCTGATTTTGTAAATATTATATCCTCGTTTTTAACATCTGGTAGTTTCAACTACCAAATG
>NZ_KV817514.1:0-72181 GCF_001814685.1 Prevotella sp. HMSC077E09
GACTGTCGCATTTACTAATTTAAACTGCATCTCAAAATACCACCAAATAGAAAAAGAAAAACGGAAAAATTGACATGATTTGATGATTTTAATGTTCTTGTTTCGGTTTTTGATGCATTACACGCAGTAATTTGACGCAAAACACAGCGCTATCTGCGTCAAAACACACCGTCATCTCATGCAGATTACACCGTGATTTGATGCAAATTACAAGCTTTTTCAGCGTGATATTGTCTTGGATTTCGCGTCATTTTTCATAACTGTTTGACTGACAATAAATTACAAACTGCCCAAAAACAGCGCTTATTTGGAACGAGGGAGAAACTCATTTCAAATACGCAAGCTATGCGAGAGCTATTGTAAATATTTTTAATAAAACCAGTTATACCTGCTACATGGAAACTTGTAAAACTCTTCAAGAGATTAAAATGGAGATGAAGAAGCCTAAACATCCACAGGAAGTTAGCCTAAACTACAAGGAAACACTGAAGTTTCTGCGTGGTGAGAAATAGGCTGTTATTACGAATAGACAGCCAAATGCTATAACAAGGGAACAGAAACTGCAATGTGGGCAGAACAGAAAGAGAGCCAAAGGACAAATTCTTTTGGCTCTCTTTACATGGGTTAAGAAGATTGGAGCGTTATTTCTTTAATTCAAACGCAGGGGTATCGAATGCCTTTGCACTTGCAGTTGTAGTCTTACGCTTATAGAGATAAACGTTCGTTCCCAACATCAAATAACCTTGATAGCTGTCGTTAGAGAATTTAGTTGAATTGAAAGCACCTAACACAAATACTGCTGTTTTACCGAAAGTCAATACAGTTCCATCAAGTTCAGGCGCCTTTGTAGCCAGTTTCTCGCTATAGAAAAATGCTCCGGAGATCGTGACAGAAGAATCAAAATAAAGCTGATTTTTAGACGGCCCGACAATTGTTCCGACGAAATAGTCCTTATACTTGCCGGCCTGTTGGTTTGAAGCTATCGACAAGCTGGCAGTTTCAGCATCATAGGTTACAGGAACAGCAATGCCCGAAGTGCCCAACTTGAGCACAAGTTTCTTGCCTTGTTTCACTAATTTCATGGCATATCTGCGCGTAACGGGCTGCTTGTTTTCATCCGTTTCATCCATCTGGAGATAGTAACTTCCCAATAAATCACGGTCGAAATCTACCTGGGTGACCTTGATAGTGTCCTTACCCGCCATGCTTTCAATCACGATTTTGCCTCTGCGCAGATGTCCGTCATTGTTCGCAGTAGTGCTGACGGTCATCACGCCTTTGGCATATTTCGCCGTAATCCAACTGTCGGGCGATGACACCTTGATGTCGAATGTGCTCTTCACCTTATAGGAGACAGTATTGGCTTCATCACCCAACACGAGGTTTTCGGGCACATCAATCTGTGTGATCGGGCCGAGCTGATCAATTGCCACGACTGTAGAATCGGCATCAGAAGTCTTGATTACCACCGTTGTATGACGTGACTGCATGTCGTTATTCACTTCTGCCGTGACGGTCACAAGACTGCCCTTAGCTTCGGCTTTGGCCCACGATGCAACAGCATAAGCCTGCTTCACATTGCCTTCGACAATGATACTGTCGGTGCCTCCCAATGCATCAAAGGAAGTTTTTGCCGATACCACCTTCACAGTGTGCATGTCGACATCATTCGTGATATCGTCATTGCCACAGGCTGCCAGCATGGAAAGGCAGCCCAAAGCAAATATAGTGTGGAATAATACTTTATTCATAACCATTACTTTTAAGTGTTATTGTATCTTCTTCATACCCTTGATATAAGGTATTTCAGCACTTCCATTGACCTTAAGCGTGGTTGACTTTCCCACTTCATGATTGCCGTCATACTCTATGATGACGAAAGAATCGGTGTTGAAGAAATAGCCATAGGTCGGTGTAAACGTGAGGTAAGTGCCCGGTTGGGCGGTGTCCTTGGTAATATTATAGCCCAACATATCGATTTTGTAATAGTCTCCACCATCGGCTAACGCCATGGAACACATCCAGAACTCATGTCCGTTGGGGGCTGTATAGATAAGTTCCGGTGACCAAGTCAACGAGCCATCTTCGGGCTTATAAGTAAATGTCAGGTGGAAATCAGGAGAGAGTCCTTCCAACTTATAGGTCTTCCCGTCGCCCAATGCAACCAATTTCACCTGGATAGAAGCATTCTCATACTCGAACTTATACGTTCCTATATAATCTGCATAGCGCATGAAATCAGCGTTAAGCACAATGTCTGTAGCTCCCGCATCCGTTGAAGTGAAAGACAAGTTGTCAATGCTATACGTGAAATGCTGCACCTGCTTGCCGGCTATCATTACAGGAGATTGAAGTTCAATTCCATTCTCAGTATAACAGAACGGCACAGACTTCTCGCCAGATTTTGAGGATACAGAGAAGCGTCTGTCGGCCGAAACTTCTACTTTGGTCGTATCTTTTCCAATGATACAGTTGTACTTCTGCTTCACATTTTCAGCCACTTTCTGCATGGCTGTGATGTAATCTTTCCAGTTTATATTGTCTTTCAAGCGTGTCATTACCATCTTGTTATGGAACTTCTTGCCCTCAAGGAAAATGGAGTCATTGGTGGTACGCTGAATGAGAAACTCGTAGTCCTGTCCCTTTCCGTCGTCATCCATCTGGGAAGGTGAGGAAAGCATGTGGAAGATTTTATTGTAGGTGTTGACCGTCAACACAGGCCCCATATCCTTAATCACGTCATAACTTGATGAAGATGTATTCTGGGGATAGTCTATATCGCTGGCAACAGTGACCTTTCCATCCTTGAACTTCATCAGATAGGTATAGCCGCCACCCTCATAATTCTCTTCAGTCCAAAGGCGAAGCAGCCAGCCATTAGTTGCTGACTCCAATAATGTTTTATCGGCTTCGACGGCTTTTTCGACACGTTGTGCAGCCGGTTCGTCAAACACAACGTTGTCATCGTGCAGACAAGAGCTAAGCATCAGCGTGACGAAAAGTATCTGAATACTAAATATTATCTTTTTCATAAGCTGCTTTTCTTTTAGTTTAATTTATTCAAGTCGAGTTGATTAATTTCCGAAGCTCTGCGGAGAACGATGCTGCGCAGTGCGTCAATATCAAGTTTCCACGAGTCTTTCATATAGGCACGAATGATGTCAAGTTTGGCCTGGATAAACGGAGCGCCCTGCGAACCGGCCCGTCTCATGAGCGCCTGCCAGTCACTTGGCGATGTCGTTACATAGACAGAAAGCATTTCAGCAAAGTCTTCTATAGGCTCACTCATGGCATACGGTGTGACAAAGCCTTTCTTGTTGGCTTCTGCCGCCTGCACTTGATACCAGTCACCACTGACATAACTGCCTTCAGAGATATGCTGGAAGTTCTCATCATAAGGGATTTTCTGATTGAGAATGTGGGTAAACTCGTGGTGCATCGTATGGAAATAATACTCGTTCATCGTAGCATAATCCTTCAAAGTCTTATCTGTAAGACGGTTCACCATATAGAGAGTGATTACCAATCCACCCTCTGCCGTACCGAGAACCATTGTTCCTTCACCACTGTTATAGGCTGCTGAGCCTATCAAGTGGATTACTCTCGGCACATTCTCCTTTACGAAATTGGAGCCGACACATTCTGCATAGGCATCAAACCAAAGATACTTAGCGATGATAGCCAGCTTTGCAGACTTTGCAGAATCTGCCGGAACAAGGTGGTATTTCATATCGCTGTAGATGTCTTCCATTTTATATTTGAAGTCTATATTATACGGATAAGTATAGTTAGTCAGCAACCATTTATCGAAATTATCACGCTGTACCGGCTTGTTTGGGAAAATACTCTCATCCGAGGGATTATCTTCTGAGCATGAAGCGAAGCCCAATGACAGAAGAACTGCAATGGCTAAAAAATATATTTTCTTCATATTCTACTCGTTTTTAGATTTTACTTGTTTCTTGGATTGGCAGGAAGTCCGGCCGTGATAACATCCTGTGGCAACTGAATGGCACGGCGTGGATCATCTACCTTCATGGTGTCGGTGACAGCAATAACCTTTCGACTGCCGTTCAATGTACGGCGATAGATGACGATGCCATAGCGTTTCACGTCTTGAAGACGCCATCCTTCACCCAAAGTCATGATGCGCCGAAGCTGCAAGATAGCTTGAAGGATAGGCTCTTGTGTGGTCGACTCTATGCTGAAAGCCGTATTGAACTTCTTCTTCGGCGTAGGAGCTGTTGGCGTATAATAGTCAATTCCACTGTAGAAACTTTGGATATCAGCCAGCGTTACACTGAGTCTGCCACCAGAATAAGCCTGCACTTCAGTATTAAGATCGTTCACTGCATCAGCATACTTGCCCAACATTGCATTGGCTTCAGCACGTACAAGTAATGTCAAGTCTGTCGTCAATACGGGATAAGCAGAGTGGGCATACCCTATTCTTGCCTGTACATCCGTATATTCAAACGCATAAGGAATCTTGTTGATGAAGTATTTTGCAATACTGTTGTTATGCCATACCGTGTAACCGAAGCCTGCACTGCTTCCCCACGGGCCTTGCGACTGCAGGTCTTCCTTTTCAGAAAGCAACTGACCATGTGCATACTTGTTAGCATATCCATAAGGTCCCAGATAGGCTCCGGCTTCAGAAAAGACGGTCTGCAAAAGCAGGTTGGCCTGGCTGGAGATATTGACATAATTGTTTGGTGCTACCTGACCATTGACTGTAAGCACATTGAAAGCCTTCCAATCACGTAGTTTTGAAGAGGCATCAGAACCGAGAACACGCGTTGCATAGGTCACAGCCTTGTCATACTTCTGATAATAAAGATTGAAAAGGGCAGCAAAAGCATAAGCCGAATTACGCGTGAAATGATACTTCGGACGTGAATAATTATCAGTAATCAAAGGTAATCCTTCTTCAATATCACGGTTCATCTGGTCGTAGAAAGCAGCCAATGTACCACGTTTGTACGTTGTTCCAACTTTTGTTTCCGGTTCCGTTGGATAAGGAACTCCCATGTACTTCTCTGCAGTTGTGGCATCGTAGGCCATGCAGAATGTATTGGCAAGTTGGAAAGCAGCATAGGCCCGACAGAGCAAAGCTTCACCTTTTGAGGGTTGATAATCATCAGTGTTCCCGTTATCACGAATAGCCTTAAGTGCCGTATTAGCTGTGCCCATGGCTTTGTAAAGGCTGTTCCATATCTCTTGCGGTGTCTCACTCTCAGAGATCTCGGTGATATCAGCCCAAGCATAAGCCTGATCTTGAAAACGTCCTGCACTGGTCCAACTTGTCACTTTGAACTCATCTGAATTGTCAGAATACATTTCTGCCAACAAAGCAGGATTGTGATCAGGATAAGCCGAAACGAGAAATTGCTGTACTTTCTCCTTGCTGTTCAGCTCCATACGGTTATCGGGGAGCTTGTCAAGATAGTCATCACATGAGCTTATGCCCAGCGTAACAGCAGCTATCGACACGTATATATAAATCTTTCGAATGTTCATAACTTTAATTTTTCTGCGTTTATAAACCAAATTTGAGGGTCATTGTGAACTGACGTGGAATAGGAGCAGCCACACCACCTGCGTTGACAAACTCCGGATCTTGACCGTTCAGCTTCTTATCTGCATAGATAAGGAAGAGATTGGTTGCCTGGAGTTTCAGCGAGAGATTAGTGAAAGGAGTAGACTGGAGCATAGCCCTTGGGAAGTCATAACCTAAAGAAATCTCCTTCATACGAATGAAGTCGCCCTTTGCCGTGCGGTTACTCGTGTAGTTATAAGCATTGTAAGCGATTCTCAAACTACTGTCATCACGATACATACGATAAGGCAATATGCCCGGAACAGAGGTTATTTTCTCATCACCGGCCTGCATCCAACGGTTCTTGAACTCCTTTGTCATTGAGGTAAGGTCGTTGTAACGTGCACTGAAAACAGGGTCGAGGCGCACGTAACTGCCAAACGAATAGGTCACGAAGATATTCAACCGCCAGTTTTTCCATTTCAGTTCATTACCCAAAGAACCTGTAACAGTTGGCTCTGTAGGCCCTTCATAAATCAGATAACTATTGTCTGTACGGTTCTGGAAATTGAGATCTGTAGAGGTCAAATTCCCTTTTTCATTCAGATAAGTGGGGATACCTTTGTCGGTAAGTCCTTGGAACGGCATCGAGAAAATAGCACGATGAGGGTAACCCTCCATTGTAAATCCACTGCTTGCCTCACCACTGATAAGGTCAATGGTACGCGCCTGACTCATCAACGATGTAACCTTCGTGGTCACATGTGAATAAATCAAGTTGGTAATCCATGTGAAATCACGGTTCCTAATATTTGTTGTCTGGATTGAAAGTTCCTGACCTTGCGACTTCATGGAAGCCGTGTTAGCATAGCGAACCACCTGTCCGCCGATACCCTGTGTGGCAATCGGCCCAATCAGATCGAAGTTGTTGCGCCAAAAGAGGTCGAAAGTGACATTGATACGGTTATTGAGGAAGCCTAACTCCGACCCGATATTGAACTCGTGCTTCTTTTCATAAGTAAGTTCTGAATTCTCCAATTCACTGATTTGAATACCCGATTCCTTGTCTGTTCCGAATATCCTGTATGGGGTATATGACTTCAGAATTACTGTTGAATTGGTATAGGTAGAAGGCCCGGGATCGGCAGTCAGAGAATAAGACGTACGAAGCAAGGCATGCGTAAGCACATTCTTGAACGTGTTCTTGAACCAAGGTTCCTCGCTTGCATTCCAACTTCCCGAGATATTCCATGTTGGCAACCAACGTGCACTGCGGCTCTTTCCCAATCGGTTCGTACCTTCGTAGCGGTAAGTTCCGGTCAGGTTGTAACGCTGTTTGTAGGAATAGGTACCCGTAGCAAAGAAGGCTGCCGTGCGGTTATGAGTGTTGTTGAGTGAATAGTAAACAGCATTGTCATCGATATTCTTCTTAAAGAACTGATAAATATAGAATGGAATCTCACCTCCATCATATTGCATACCGACACCATTAAAGAAAGTACGCTTGCGATCTACATTCGAAACATCAAGTCCTCCCAATACATTCAACGTGTGTGTCTGGTTGAATGTATGCGTATAATTAGCCGTGGCACGCACATCCCAGCTTACTTTCTGGAGGTCGGTCTTCTGATAGAAGCCTCCACTTGGCAACACGGAGATGGGCAAAGCATAGGGATTTGTCGGATCCTTATAGAGATAATGATTGGCATCCCGAATGATAGAGTTGTCCATGGCACGATAGGCCTGGGCCTGGTTAGAATGCTCTGTAATCTTATGCTCCTGTGAAGAAGTGTCATACTGCACGGCACCAATAACCGACAGACGCAGGTCTTTAATAGGTTTATAAGCCAATTCTGCCTGGAATTTCGTATTCAGCACGTTCATGTCAATCTTGTTGTTCTCCAGTTCATTGAGGATATTGAAGGGCGCATAGTTGGCACGATAGTTGGTATTCGGGTCGAGTGCACGCGATGTGTTCAGTGCATAAGAATAAGGATTGATGTCGAAATCGCGCTTCACTTGACCACTGATCACATCCACATCCTGTGCCAATGTGCCCGGAGCCTGCTGCTTACGGTAGGAAGCCGAAGCCAACAGCGTCAGTGAGAGATTGTCGAGCAGATGATGAGTAGCATTGAAATTCGCCGTATAACGTCTCACCTCAGAGTCTTTATACCAGCCAGGATCGGCCATGAACGACATGGAAACATAATAGTTTGACTTCGCCGTACCACCACTCAAACTGACAGAATGGTTCTGCATCAACGCACTTGAGAAGAGTTGTTTGAACCAGTTGGTGTTACGCATCTCGGCACTGTGTAGATAGGCATCACGTGCTTCTTTAGTGTTGACAAGCCCAAACTGTCCCGTCGAAGGATTGTAGGTGTTGATGAGTTCATACATCTTTCCATAAACACCGTAGTCACTGCCATTCAACACATCAGAGAGATTGAGCCATCCTTTGTCCTGCATTTCCTGATAGATACCCATTTGATCCTGGGAATTCAGAATGTTGAACTGACCGTAAGTGGGAACCAAACGTGAGGTAAACTCACCGGTATAGTTCACATGAGCCTGTCCCGAACGGCCTTTTTTCGTAGTAACAACAATAACGCCACTCATGGCACGTGCTCCATAAATAGACGTAGCTGAACCGTCTTTCAGGATTTGAAAACTCTCAATATCATCAGAATTAAGTCCTGCAATGGCTGAAGAAATCAGCGTCTCTGCATCACCAGATGACAGTGCATCGGCACTGATATCAGTGATGTCTTCCTGAACAACGCCGTCAACCACCCACAGTGGTTTTGAATTACCATAGATAGAAGTGGCACCACGCACATGAATTTTCGGTGCCGTACCAAAGGTTCCCGATACGTTTTGCACGCTCACTCCGGCTGAACGACCTTCAAGTGAACGGCTGATATCTGCCATTCCGCCAATCAAAGCATCGCTGGCCTTAATCTGATCGGCTGCACCTGTGAACATTCGGCGGTCCATGTTCGAGACACCTGTTACCACAACCTCGTTCAATGTCGCATTGTTCGGGGTCAAAACAACCCTCATGTTCGCCTTAGGATTGAGCGTCTGAGGCTGCATGCCAATGTAACTGACGACCATTTTCTTGCCTTTCGGCACTGTCAGCGAGAACTTTCCGTCTGAGTCGGTCACTGTTCCGGCCTTCGAACCCTGCACAATAATCGAAGCACCGATAATGGGTTCGTTGTCTTCCGACGAGATAACCGTTCCGGAAACTTGAGTCTGTGCCGTCGCTATTCCCATGCTCAGGAAGAGTGAGACTAAAAACATCATGAGTCTTTTTTCCATAAATCCTCTCTCTTAAATTAATAATTTATACAACAATTCTCTTATCTATAGTTTCAATCAGCAATCATCTCAGACGAAGAAAATACTTCTTTTAAGATGAAAGAAACATTGCTTGAAGCAATATTCTTTTTTATATTATCAATTATCTCTTATTATTCTCTATTTAGCCTAAACTGTTAATGGTTTTATCTAAAGTTTTAATAAAATAACAAAAACGCAACATTAGTTTGCATTTGCAAATATAATTGATTTTAATATAATAACCAAGAAAAGTGATAAAAAAATAGTTTTTACAGTAAAATTAGTTTGATTATTATATTATTATGGTTGTTTAGTTTTAATTTGTTATATTAAAAGAAATGTTACTGAATATGAATTTAGCAAATAAATATAAAATAACATTAACAAACAAAACTATAGTTGTGCTGTCATAATCCTCTTTTAGCAACACATCTAAAAAGCCACGATTGAGAATGGAAACCTTTCACTTACAACAAAGCACTAAAAAAGATGAAATTGTTGATGAGTTTTCTGCAGTTTTTGTGCAAATAGTCAGCAAATAATCTGCAAATGAATTCCAATTAAGAATAATTAACAAATGAGACCATTGATAATCAATCACTTACATACCCCTAAGAACAAGAACTAGAACAAGAACTAGAACGACGACGAGAAAGAAAAAGAAAGAGTGCCGACGTCGTCGCTTTTTCCTGACGATAATTTACATAATATTGCTTTTATTCCTCCATGCAGCAATTTCATCTGCCACAACAGCCCGGCTCATCTCTGTCATATTACACTGTAAAATGACAGAGATGAGCAGATGAAATGCGTCAGATCAGCACGTAAACTGACGCTTTTTACAAGCAGAAGTAACGGGCAGAATAATCTTTAATTCAAGGAAACAAAATCCAGAAAGAAGCAGAAGGCCCTTTTATTAGATGCCATGAAAGCAAACCACTTGCGTATTTCCATACTTACAAAAGCGATCTGCAGCCCCTGATTTTGAAGTTCCGTGAATGAAAACTAAACCGTGGTCCACCTAATTAGCAAGATTATTTGTATCTTTGCAAGCAACATCATGAGAAGGAGAAAGGGATGCATTGCTTGCTAAAGACAGGCTATCCGCCCCAGTTGCGAGGTGGAATTATCACCGACCGAAATATCACCGACTGATTGTTTCAATAAAGAATTGACAGAATAAAAATGAAAACCGAACTTGAAATAGCCCGAGAATGTCAGTTGCAATCCATTGAAAGGATTGCTGAAAAGATTGATATTCCCACAGAAGAACTCGAAAACTATGGTAAATACATTGCTAAAGTACCCCTTAAACTCATTGATGAAAAGCGCGTCAAGAAGAGCAATCTCATTCTTGTGACAGCTATAAGTCCGACAAAAGCAGGTATCGGAAAGACCACCGTCAGCATCGGATTATCAATGGCAATGAACCGATTGGGGCATAAATCCGTGTTGGCATTGCGCGAACCTTCACTTGGCCCGTGCTTCGGAATGAAAGGCGGTGCCACAGGAGGAGGCTATGCACAGGTGCTGCCCATGGACAGAATAAACCTTCATTTCACAGGCGATTTCCATGCAATTACATCGGCTCACAATATGATTGCAGCCCTACTCGACAACTATCTCTATCAGCACCATGAAGAAGGTTTTGCACTTAAGGATGTGCTCTGGCGCCGTGTGCTTGATGTGAACGACCGAAATCTACGCTGTATCACAACCGGTCTGGGGGCAAAAACCAACGGGCTGCTCAGCGAAAGCGGTTTTGACATCACGCCGGCCAGTGAGATTATGGCCATTCTTTGCCTCGCCACAGACGAAGAAGACCTACGCCGACGCATCGATAATGTCTTATTAGGCATCACTCTTGACGACAAGCCCTTCTGCGTGAAAGACCTCGGCATAGGTGGAGCCATGACAGTTTTGCTGCGGGATGCACTCAATCCGAACCTCGTTCAGACCATTGAAGGCACGGCAGCCTTTATCCATGGCGGCCCGTTTGCCAACATTGCACACGGCTGCAACAGTATTCTGGCCACGAAAATGGCCATGACCTTTGGCGATTATGTCGTGACAGAAGCAGGCTTTGGGGCCGATCTTGGGGCCGAAAAGTTCTTGGATATCAAATGCCGTAAAGCAGGAATACAACCGCGACTCACGGTGTTAGTGGCCACAATCATGGGGCTGAAGATGCATGGCGGCATGCAGGTGGGCGACCCGGAGAACGGCTGTTGCGAGCATATCCGTAAGGGATTGGAAAATTTAGACAGACACATTGCCAACATGCAACACATGGGACAGCGCGTCATCGTGACCCTGAACCGCTTCGGCAATGACACAGAAGAAGAGATTGCTATAATCAGTGAACATTGCGAGAAGTTAGGAATTGGCTTCGCTGTAAACGAGGCTTACATGAAAGGAAGCGAGGGTTGCATGGATTTGGCACAGCTTGCCATCGACGAAATTGCAGCTCATCCGTCAGAAGACATTGCTTATTGCTACACAGATGAAGCCAACGTGAAGGACAAGATTACGGCCGTGGCCAAGCAGATTTACGGTGCCAAGCAGGTGATTTTCAAGAAACAGGCATTGAAAATGCTTGAGCGTATTGCCAAATGGGACCTTGAACGCTACCCAGTCTGCATTGCCAAGACCCAGTATTCATTGAGCGATGACGCCAAACGGCACGGCGTTCCCAAGGATTTTACTTTCACTATTCGCGACCTTGTCATCAATATGGGCGCCGAAATGATTGTGGCTATCGCGGGCGATATCATGCGCATGCCAGGACTTCCACGCCATCCGCAAGCAGAACGGATAAACCTCCAAGACGGGCTGCTGATTGGTTTGGAATAAAGAAAGCACAGAAAGACTTCTGTTTCTACCCTTATTTTCAAATTGCAGACATTAGCAGACAGCCCACAAAAAGAACAGACCTTGCGAATATTTCAATAATATCCGCAAGGTCTATAGTTCAGTGTCATGCTGAAATTGGGCACAGCGCATTTAACTGAATGGCTACAGTTTCCCTTGCTCTCCCAAATAACTGTCCTTAAACCCAAGGAAATAGAGCACACCATCCAAGCCGATATTGTTGATAGACTGCTGTGCCGTTGCCTTCACACGAGGCTTTGCATGGAATGCAATCCCTAATCCGGCTTCTGCTATCATCGGCAAATCGTTGGCACCGTCTCCCACAGCAATGGTCTGTGCAAGGTTCACCTGTTCAACTTGAGCAATGAGTTTCAGGAGTTCAGCCTTGCGTTTTCCGTCGACAATATCACCCACATAGCGCCCTGTCAGCTTACCATTCTCATCGATTTCAAGTTCATTTGCGTAAACATAGTCAATGCCATAGCGACGCCGGAGCTGTTCTCCGAAGAAGGTAAATCCACCACTGAGAATGGCAATCTTATATCCACATCGCTTCAATACTGACATCAATCGGTCGGCTCCTTCGGTGATAGGCATGTGCTCTGCAATATCTTGCATCACGCTGACATCAAGTCCTTTGAGCAATGCTACACGCTCCGTGAAACTCTCCTTGAAATCAATCTCGCCACGCATGGCACGCTCTGTGATAGCTTTCACCTTATCCCCCACTCCGGCACGAGCTGCCAGTTCATCAATACATTCTGTCTGAATGAGCGTCGAGTCCATATCAAAGCAGATGAGACGGCGCATGCGTCGATACATATCATCACGCTGGAAAGAGAAGTCAATCTCCTGTTCTGAAGCCAGATGCATCAGTTTTGACTGCATCAGTTCACGGTCTTTCGGAGTTCCGCGCAGTGAGAATTCAATGCAGGCACGCACATTTCGTTCAGGATGCTTGATGCTCATGCGACCTGTCATCCTTCGAATAAAGTCAATATTCAGTCCCTGTTCAGCAATAATCTTTGTTGCAGCAGCAATCTGTTTGGCTGAAAGCGAGCGACCAATCACGGTCAGAATGTAGCGGTTCTTGCCCTGATGATCGACCCATGACTCATATTCATCGTCAGAAATCGGTGCAAATCCTATGTTCACATTCAGTTCCTCGGCCTTGAACAGCAGTTCTTTCATCACCTGACCAGAGTGCGTATCATCAATGCGGATAAGGATTCCGAGTGACAAGGTGCTATGAATGTCGGCCTGACCGATATCTAAAATGCGAGCATTATAGCGTGCCAGAATTCCCATGACGGCTGCAGTGAGCCCAGGACGGTCCTGTCCTGTGATGCGAATAAGTATCTGTTCTTCTTTTCCTTCTATATTTTCCATCTCGTGAAGTGGTTTTCATTTGCTCATAAAGTAATCTCTCCCGAACCGTAACAATAATGGTGATGTGCATCATAGACCACGCAGAACTGTCCCGGAGCCACGCCATGTATCTTACTGTCGGCATGGATAACATAGGTGTTTTCACCTGTCCTTTCAAGCGCTGCAGGCAGATATTCTGGAGTATGACGTATCTTGAACGTGATGCGTTCGGGCAATTCGGGCAACGCTGTTCCTTCAGGACAATAGGTAGTGACATGAAAATCATGTATCTTGAAGTCTTGCTTATACGCCGTTTCAGGGTCATAACCATGACTGACATACAGGATATTACGCTCCACATCCTTTTTAACCACAAACCAAGGACCACCGCCAAAGCCAAGTCCCTTACGCTGACCAATCGTGTGAAACCACAGTCCTTTGTGCTCACCTATCTTCTTTCCTGTCTCCAATTCAATGACATCACCCACGCTTTCGCCTAAATAACGGCGCACATATTCATTGTAGTCAATGTTTCCCAAGAAGCAGATGCCCTGACTGTCACGGCGCTTTGCATTGATAAGATGTTCTCTTTCGGCTATCTCGCGCACTTCATTCTTTTCGAAATGTCCTATTGGGAAGATGGCCTTTCTCAGTTGCCAGCCATAGATTTGTGCCAAGAAATCAGTCTGGTCTTTAACCGGGTCAGGACTTGTCGTGAGCCACTTTCGCCCATCAATCCATTCGGTCTGTGCATAATGTCCGGTAGCAATGAGGTCGTAATCGTGGCCTATCTTCTCATCGAAAGCACCAAACTTGATGAGCCGATTGCACATGACATCAGGGTTTGGCGTGAAGCCCGCTTTCACCTTATCCATGGTGTATCGCGTCACTTGAGACCAGTATTCCTTGTGGCAATCAATCACTTTCAGCTGACAACCGAAGCGATTTGTCAAGGCCGTTGCCATTTCCAAGTCTTCTTCACTCGTGCAATCCCACTCTTCTTTCTCCTCGGGACCAATCATGATGTAGAAGCAATCGGGATGCAAACCATGGCTCACCATCTCGTAAAGCACCACACTGCTGTCGACACCTCCCGAAAGAAGAAGTGCTATCCGCTTGTCCTTTATTTCATCATAATTTATCATTCGCCAGAAAATCAAACTTTATTCATTTTACTTAAATGCTTCTTTCCCACTTTCATGCGGTCGAAACCTAAGCCATAAACGCCTGAAACGGCACTCTGACTGACGAAGGCTTCAGGGTCTACATCATCGATAATCCTAAATATATTGTGGCTTTCATTCTGCTTGGCAATAATGAAAAGCATCCCCATCTTCTTGCCCGTGTAAAATCCATGCGCATCAATTACCGTGCAACCACGATTGGCTTCATTGTTAATCAGGCGTCCGATCTCCTGATATTTCTCTGAAATCACGAAGAATTGTACCGATCGACGAAAACCATTGATGACGTGGTCTACCGTATAAGACATTACGAAAAGCACGATATAACCATAGATGACTTTCTCCCAACTGCCTATAACCAAGTAGCTGGATGTAATGACACAGAGGTCACACATGAGTATGATATGCCCCAAAGATATGTCTTTATACTTATGCACTATGGCTGCAATGACATCCGAACCTCCCGTGCTTCCATTGCGCAAAAGGCTGAAACCTGTGCTCAAACCCAGCAGCAAACCACCCACTACGCAGGCCAGAAACGGCTCCTTACTGAACATCACCTTATCGCCCACTACACCTTGCCAAAGCGTAGTAAACAATGTAAAGACACTCACTGCATATATGGTCTTGACACAGAATTTAAGCCCCAACACCTTGAGTGCAGCTGCCAACAGCAATATGTTGATACCCAGATAGGTGTACTGAACGTGGATACCCGTGGCCCAAAACACCACAGACGATATACCGGGCAGGCCTCCAATGGTAATCTTGTGAGGTAAAAGAAAGACCACCCAGCCCAGACTTCCCACGACCATTGCCAACGCAATGATAAGATAATCATAGCAACCGCGAACCAGTTTCCTGTCTATTTTTTTCATAAAAGTGTAGCTTTGTCAAGCTGCAAAATTACAAAATAAAAGCCCAACTCCTGCAAATTGGACTTTAAAAGTGAGTTTAAGGGCTTACAATCCAAGGAAAACCATCAGTCCACCCAAGGCTATATACCCGATAGCATAAGGCAAAGCAGAACGCAATATCTCCCCATCCCTGCCCTGCATATCGCAGGCTGCCGTGGCAATGGCTATGCTCTGAGGACTTATCATCTTGCCTCCTGTGGCACCAGTCGTATTGGCAGCCACAAGCCAATTGGTCTCCGTGCCCGGCACTCCGTAGAAAGTGGAGTGCCCCGTCAAACCTAACTGCCCTGCAACATTGGCCTGCAATTTGGCAAAGAGAATATTCGAAGAGGTGTCAGAACCCGTGACAAACGTACCGACAGCACCGATAAGCGGAGCAAAGAAGGGATAGAAACCACCCGTAATCGCAACAAGTCCCGAAGCGATAGCACTGATCATACCGCTGTAGTTCATGACTGATGCCAACGAAATCAAGCAGATAATCGTGATGATAGTGTTCTTCAAATTGACTGTTGTTCGGGCTAATATCCGCATCATCCGACCGAAAGAGAGTCCTTGTATCAATCCACCTATCGTGGCTCCAAGGAACAACATGAGTCCCGCATTGCTTATCCAACCAAACTTAAACGTTGAACCGATGACGGGAATGGCAACTTTTGAAACGAGATGTGACTTCAGAAAATCGTTTACCGGTGGGCAGAGTGCACCCGAAACTAAAATGAGAAGCAAGATAAAGAGATAGACACTCCATGCCTTGAAGGTCTCACCCAACGAATAACGCGCAGTCGGCAAGCCCTCACGTCCCTTGCGGTCGAAGAGCTTTACATAGAGAAGTATGGCGAGAATAGCTGCCACAGAGCCGATGATTGCAGGCGTTTCAGAACCTAAGAAATGGGCACAAAGATACTGCACGACAACTGAAATGCCACCCACCCAGAGTGAAAGTATGATGTTTTTCACAATGGCTTTGCGGTCGGTCAGCGTCAGAATGATAAACGGCAGCAGGATAAAAAGCGGTGCCAACTGAATGACGGCAAACGACGATGTTTCGCAAATGGCCTCAACAGGAGCTGCCCCTCCCGGTGCTACCTCATTGCACAGGGTCGTCACCGGCACACCAACAGCACCGAAACCCGTGGCTACCGTGTTGCCGATTAAAGCCACAAGCGCCGAGAACATGGGCTTGAAACCCAGGCCAATCAATATGGCTGCAGGAATGGCTACAGCCGTTCCGAAACCTGCCATGCCCTCCAACAATCCGCCAAAGCCCCAGACAAGCATCAAGACAAGAATGCCCTTGTCGCTCGTGATAGCGGTGAATTGCCGCTTAATGACCTCTATCTGCCTGCTTTCCACAAGGATATTATAGCTGTAGATAGCCATCAGAATGATGATGAGAATGGGGAAAACGGCTTTGAGCATGCCCTCAACAATGCTCCACCCCACTACTTCAAAGATGCCCGAAGCCTTGAAAGCGTCAGGCAACATGCCGAGTTGTGGGGCAGCCACAAGCGCCAGAATAATCGTGACGCACAGCGTGATGACGGCACTTTTATGACCTGCCAACTTCAGTCCGAGCATCAGAACGAACAGCAGGATAACAGGAATGACAGAAAGAATTGCAGACATAGATTTCTATTTTTACGTTTGGTATTACGCCATGTTCAAAGGTGATATGCTTCAAAGTTAGCTTTTTCTCTGCAAATTAGTCCTGCAACAACGTTAAAGTTTGTTGCAAAGTCGGTATTTGTCTGCAAGAGAAGATTGCAGACCAGCAGTTACAATGACGGGCTACAACCTCTGTATTGACTATCTACTTGCCACAAATGCGCCTCAAAGAAGACCTTTGAAATCTCTCGATTTTGTAAACATTACCACATGGTTTTTAACACTTCGAGCGTTCACCAAATAGAAATCAGAATGTGCTTTTTGTGCGAATGCGAACCCATTTCACGGCTTCGGTATCCTCACTTCTTTCTTCTTGCGTGGTAATTCCAGTCACTTTAGCGCGCAACATGACGGAGATTACAATGCCATTTGAATGAAATGAGAAGCTCATCTGATAGAGATTACAAGGCAAGAGGAAAGAAACAAGGGTATCGAAGTCATAAAACGGCTTCATAGATGCAAAGAAAGTGGCTTTTCATTTCTATTTGGTCATGTCTGGAAGTGTTAAAAACGGGATAAGAATTTTTACAGAATGATATAGCTGCAGATTGCGTTTTATTTCTCACAAGAACTTGACTTTTGATAGAAATTTACTATATTTGCCAGTGTAAATCCTTTAATATGGTGTGATATGAAACGGAGAGTGGTTCTTTTTGCAGTTTGTCTTTGCAGTCTCATGGCGTGGGGACAGACCGACTATTACGCGCATTTTCAGGAGTTGTTGGATAAGGAAGACACGGTTGGTCTGCGCACTTTTATCCCTGAATGGGAGCAGAAAACAGGGCCATCGGGCGACACATATGCCGCATGGTGTAATCTTTTGTTGTTGGAAGCACGCCAAGAAGTGTTGCAACTCTCGGCTGATACGGCGGTACATGACGGACTTTTGCTGACTGATTCAACAGGAAATAAGGCTGGTTCTATTACCGATCATGTGTACTATGATGCTGAAAAGATGGGCAAACTCTATCAGAAGTTTGATGAAGGTTTGGCAAAATATCCCGACAGACTTGACCTTTGGTTTGGTAAAGTCCATGTGCAACTGCTTGAAAATCATGCGAACGATGCTGTTGAAACATTGAAACAGGTGGTTGACCGTTCGGTAATTAATCATCAAAAGTGGCTTTGGACGAATGATAAATCTACGCCGTCAGAAGCTGAAGACTTCTTCTTCTCCACGCTGCAAAGCTATTTTCGTCAGCTCTACGACGCGCAGGAAGACGCTGTTAACATGGCTTTTGTCAATCATGTGCTAAGGAGTTATCCTGAAAACATTTATTTTCTGAATGATAAAGCGGCGTTGTTGACGGCTAAAGGAGAGAAAAATGAGGCCTTAAAAGTATTGCTGCAGTTGCATAACTTGGCGCCGAATGATGACATTGTTGTAGCTAATATTGCCACCCTTTCTAAGGAAACGGGCAACAATAAGCAAGCCATTGCATTCTATAAGAAGCTGCTGAAGAGTGCAAATGAAGAGTTTTGCAACGACGCTAAGCGTGAGCTGGGGCTGAAGTGGTAGCTGAATGGTTAATGAAAATAGGTTTTTAAGATGAAGAAAATCAAGTCTTTTGGATTGTGTTTTGTGTTTACTTGTCTTTTGGTTGGCTGTCAATCTCCTGTTATTCGCCCGGAAGTTGAGCGCATCATCCAGCGGATTGGCAGCTCTTATACGCCTGGTGCAGTGGGCTATGAGGGGCGAATTACGCATCAGGACAAATGGATTGAGGCTTTAGGAGACGTGGCTACGTCCGATGAACTCTATCAGTTGGCTGCGGCAGACAGCGTGCCCATGACGCGTTTGGCAGCCTTTATCGCACTCATGAAGCAGCGTCCTGACATTGCCAAAAACCTTGCTTTGATGGATATTCAAAGTCGGGCATGTGTGCCGGCACTATATGGTTGTGATTCGTATATGGAGTCGCTGGCTAATCTCCGCATAGAAATCCTACAGCAGGAAGGTCGGAATTATGGGCTGACGAAAGCCGACTCATTGGCTATTGATAGTTGTGTTTTGTTCACACCCCACGCCAAATATCTCGGTTATCTCACGCAGTTGCTGATGAAACTTCCCCCTCATCCACAGTATTATACACGTGTAAAAGCCCTTTTCTTAAACGACCATTACATAGAGGCTTTAGTCACTTTGGCACGTTACCGCAAGCCCGAAGATGTGCAATATGTGTTGGATGCGCTCCATGGAAAGGTGAAAGACCCCATTGATGTAGATGCTTATTGGGCTGAATATGAGCGTATTCGTGTGTCAAAACTTAGCTTGAGGGAGAAAATAGAGTGTTGGGTGCATCCCAAAAAGCCTTTGAATGAGGAAATCAGGAGGCTTAAAGATGAATTTAATATCCATGCCTGTTGGCAGTATATCCCAGAAGAAGACGGTTATAATGATGCTGAATGGGTGAAAGCTATAGCCTTGCAGTGTGTTTATGAAAACCCTGATGAACCTGCATTCAAACCTTATCTTCGGACTGCAGAAGCCTATCATAGGGAACAGAGCTTAGCTGATGAAGATTAAATCCGCATGGAGATGAAGCGTCTGTTATCTGTTTTCATAATGCTTTTTGCGCTTTTTCTGTTCATGGCTTGTGCCGCTTAATGAATAATCAAGTGCTATATTTGGAAGAAAAGAAGAATAGTTAGGAAATCAAATAATCATCAGTTATGAATGAATATAAGGGAATTTCAATGTTTAAAGTCAGCAAAGAGCAGCATAGAAGATTGCTTGTGAGCCTGTGGGTGATGGTTGTACTGACGGTAATCCGTAGTTGTATACTACCTCTATTGCCTATCTTTGCAGGAATTTCACACTCGATACTGTTGCAATTTCTCGCTGAAAGCCCGATTCTTACAATAGTGTTGGATGCCGCTGTCGTGGTTTGTGAATGTGTTATTCTGAATGAATTGCGGGTAGCTTTAAGGCGTATTGCACATTGGGGACAATGGATATGTGTAGTGGTTATGGTGGGCTTGGCATTAGAATTTATATCGAATTCTGTTTTTATATGGTTCGAATCAGATCCAACTTTCTATTTCTCGACCCCCTCAGTAATTCTCTCTTATCTGCAGAAAGGCTCTTCTTATTTGCTTTTTGGAGCATGGTTTGTGCTGGTATGTATACTTTCTTTTACTTTCTCGGGACGTCTTAAAGATACAGGTTTGGCGTTGTTGGCATTGCTTATCATGAAGAATGTGGGAGAATTTGTGTTTACAACATCGTTTAATAGGAGACTTGTTGTGGAGAATAGCTTAGTGGGAGTAATCCTATTCTTCGTTTCCTTGCTGTTCTATTACTATATTTACAAATGCTTTGAAACTACAAAAGATCCCCAGGAATAGCATGCAAAGAGTGATGATAGGATGAAAGTTATAGGCATTAAGATAAGTGCAAAGGCGGCACTTACTTGAATATCGAGAAGTTTACGCTGCCATAACTGCGATGTTCTACAAAGCGTTGATGCGCCGAAAAGTCTTGATCTTTGCCATGTTCAAACACGAAAAGCCCGTCTTCAGCAAGCAGATTGCCATTCAAGATAAGGTCGGGTATCTCGGGAAGTTGCTTTAGTGCGTATGGAGGATCAGCGAAAATAAAGTCGAATTGCTGATGACAACTCTTCAAAAAACGGAATACATCGCCCCTTATTAACAAGTCCTTGTCTTCCTTGAGCTTAGCAAAACACTGACGAATGAAGTTGGCATGGTCTCGATCGGCCTCCACACTGACCACTTGTTTGCATCCTCTGCTGACGAGTTCCAATGAAATGCTGCCTGTGCCTGCAAAGAGATCAAGGGCTGTTGCGCCTTCAAAATCAATGTAACCTTGCAGCACATTGAAGATATTCTCCTTGGCAAAGTCGGTTGTCGGACGTGCTTTGAACGTACGAGGTATATCGAAGTGACGGCCTTTATAGGTTCCTGTGATGATTCTCATATTGCTTTTTTATCTGCCTTTTACAAATAAAGTCATCATGTCGAACGGCAAATCCTTAATCTTAGTGATAGGAGCACGGTTGAATTCTGCTGCAGGATTGATGACAAATACTTTCTGAATATATTCCTTTAAGCTGGTTGTGAGCATCTCTCTGTCGGGCAAATGCCCACAAAGATGCAGTTCGTCTTCGTGCACATCAAAGCCAAGATGTTTCCAAACATAGAGCATGAAGTAGGCTGCATCGTTATCGTTGACCACCTCATAGCGGTTGCAAAAGCGGAAACGGTTCTGTGAGAAGCTGAACACATCCATTTGTTTTCCACGGAAATAGGCAAAGAGTTTCTTTTTCGTTCCTACGAAACTACGCTTGTGAAGATAGTTCCACACGGGCTGCATCAATGGCATAATGCGGATGTCTTTGAAGTGATCGGTCAGCACAAGCTTAACATCTTTGTTGATAGGATACACTGCTACAGCATTCTGTGTGGGCAGAATGGTGTTGAGAAGTTCTTCATTTTTATGGCCCGTGAAAGTGTAACGATATAGTGTTTCAGCATCATCGGCATTGAATTCCTCTAATGGAACGAGCATCACCGGCGTGTCGATAAGCACTTGTGCACGCTGAAATTCCTTGCTAAGCAGTTGACTTTCAGTGAAAGCCTCACGCAGATTGGCTGCTGTCGACATGCCGCTTTTCACTACATAAGGTTCATAAACGAGTCCATTGATAGCCTGTTCGTCGACGATAGCAAACGACATGGTGTTGCCGGTCAACCTTAAAGTGACGCGGTGTGGAGGACGTATGATTGGATTTTCTGCCATAGATTTCGTTATTTATTGATAGATAGTCGGGAGTCACCGGCGGCAATATCACCCATGCGGATACCTGCATAGCGTCCGCTTTCATTGGCTTTTTCAATGAGATTAGCAATGCTATTCTCATCGAGTCCATGGAGATAGGTGTCGTATGTGGCACCACATTCGGCCAAAGGCAATTGCCGTCCGCTCTTACTTACTTGCACCGTAGCGGCCAAATCAAAGCGCTTACCGTCGCTGTAGGGGATATATTGCAGACTGTCGGCTAAGTAACCACCTTTAATGAGCACGCTGAAATCGCCCGTATAGACCTTGTGGATGCGATAGTATTTAAGTTCAGCAGCACGGATTTTTGCCAATCTATTGATGACAGCTTGCTCGCGAATGCCTTGTTCTTTCTTAAATCTGATAGGTGCACTGATGCTCAAAAAGCAGATGACCACTAATCCGAGAACGCACAGCGTGAGCCATAAATTATGATGTTTTGCCAGCTTCATTCCGATAATTGTTTCTATCTTTGTAGCGTTAATGATAGGCCAGCGCGTGCAAAGCATGTGCTGATGTCTGCAAAGTTACAAAAAACTTTCTACGTTATTGCATTGAAAATACAGGAATTTATAGATGAAGTGGTGCGCGAGTTCGGTTTTACGCCCACGCATGACCAGTTGAACGCCCTTGAAACCTTTGCTCGTTTCTTAGCCGATAGGGAGCAAAACTGCGTCATGGTGATGCGTGGTTCGGCTGGAACGGGGAAGACTTCATTGGCCGGAGCAATGGTGCGCACGTTCACTCGGTTAGGACAAAAGCTGCTGTTAATGGCGCCTACAGGTCGTGCTGCCAAGGTCTTTGCCATGAATAGTGGGCACACTGCCTTCACCATTCACCGTAAAATCTATCGTGAGAAAAGCTATTCGGGCATTGGAGGCCAGTTTAATCTGAACGACAACATGTACAAAAACACGCTCTTTATGATAGATGAGGCTTCGATGATAGGAAGAGGTGGGGGAATGACGAACGACTTCGGAACGGGTGATTTGCTCTCCGATCTGGTGCAGTTTGTCTATAATGGACAGAATTGCCGTATGTTGTTGGTGGGCGATTGTGCCCAGTTGCCGCCTGTAGGTGAGGAAGAAGCGCCTGCACTTCATGCCGAGGTACTTGAAGCTATGGGGCTGAAAGTTTATGAATGTGACTTGAGAGAGGTGCTCAGGCAGAGCCAAGATAGTGGGATTTTGGTGAATGCAACGTATATAAGAAGCCTCACCCCCGGCCCCTCTCCAAGGAGAGGGGAGGCTCAGTTGGAGTCAGATTGTGGGCTTATTGATAGTAATATGAGTGAAAGTAGGCTCAACTCAAGTTTTTCTCCAAGGAGAGGGGAGGTTCAGTTACAGTCAAATAGCAGGCTTGATTTTAGCGAGTTTTCTTGTGATAACTTGTTAAAGGTAGGGCTTCCCCGCATTCGTTTCAAGGGGTTTGCAGATATAGTGATGGTGCCGGGTGACGAACTTGTGGAGCGCATTAGCAGCAGTTACGCCGATGTGGGCATGGACGAAACCATGGTTGTAACGCGGAGTAACAAGCGGGCTAACGTCTACAACCAAGGCATTCGGGCTACAGTGCTCGACCGTGAAGACGAACTTTGTACCGGAGATCTGCTGATGGTGGTCAAGAATAAATATCTTGATAAACCGCAAGGCGACCATGGTCAGTTGGCTTTTATAGCCAATGGCGACCGTGTAAAGGTGCAACGTGTGCGCAATATACGCGAGTTGTTTGGTTTCCGTTTCGCTGATGTTTGGTTGCAATTTCCCGATTACGACGATTTCGAAATGCAGCAAACGGTTATTCTCGACACGCTGACCACGGAGGCTCCTGCCTTAACTCACGAGCAACAGGAGCAGCTTTATGAGGCTGTGATGGAGGATTATGCCGACATTCCCTTAAAGCGTGACCGCATGACTAAACTCAAACAAGATGAATATTTCAATGCTTTGCAGATTAAATATGCCTATGCCGTGACCTGTCATAAAGCACAAGGTGGGCAGTGGGCACACGTGTATATCGACCAAGGATATATGACCGACGACATGCTTACGCCAGATTATATCCACTGGCTCTATACAGCTTTCACGCGTGCTACAGAGAAATTGTTCCTCGTGAACTGGCCAAAGGCACAGACAGAAGAGGCTAACCATTCTTCCTGATGATTTCTTTGAACACCTCTCAACCATGAGAATACAGGATATGAAGAGGCGGGATATGAAGGTAGACGTCATGAAGTTGTCGGGAATTTGTGTCTTCTGAAATATTGTCATGTATCATATTGAGTATCAACTTCTTAGGAATAGCTTTCTCATATGCGTCATGTTACGGTGTAATATGCCTTGTTTTACCGTGTGAAATGCGTCATTTCACAGCGTAACATGACGCATGTTACAAGACAGAGAAAGGCATGTTGAAAACCAAGAGGTTTTGCATTGGATTTTAAGGGGATTGTGATACCGATGGAAGAGCATGGGAAGAAGCAGAAAAGAGAGAGGATAAGCAGGTGGGAAAGTTGGCATCAGATGATACAAAACAGAGCAGAAAGCCATCTGATAGATATAATATTCCATTGGATACTGCGTTATAATGATAAAAATAATATTGTTTTGAAAACGCTTTTCTCTTTTATATTGTGCCTGATGCCCGCGTGGGTTTCGGCACAGGATATATTGCCTGGTGAGGCAAAGGCTGATGTTGTGGCTGTTCCCTTGATAAACGACAGCATGAAACAGCAGCCTGTTTTTGATGGTATGACCTATGCCGAAGATTATCCCGAGGCAGAGATTGTGCCCGAATTGGAATTGAATTTAGAGAACCTTTCAGATGTTCTTGATCAGTATGGCATTAAGTTTAAGAAGATAGTCATGGCACAAGCGCTGCTCGAAACAGGCAATTTCACGAGCAATGTGTGTCTGACCATTCATAATATCTTTGGACTTCGCAGGCCCTCTGACGGCAGTTATTTCGAGTTTCCGAATTGGATGGACTGCGTGAGAGCCTATCGTGATGCCGTTCAGTATAAGTATATCAGTGGCGATTACTATGCTTTTCTTGATCGCATTGGCTATGCTGAAGACAAAGCCTATACCTCAAAGGTGAGGCGTATAGCGCGGACGCTGTAGCAGGAAAGGATGAATTGAAAGATTATTGACTATAAAATGATGATAGAAATGAAGCTGAAAAGTTTGGTTGTAATGGCAATGATGCTCATGAGCAGCGTCGTTGTCAGGGCACAGATGGATTTTCCTGATGCGGACAGCAAGTATGCTGCGGAGTTGTTGAAGCCCGGAACAAAGGCTCCCGACTTTCATTTGAAGACGGCAGAGGGCAAGAATTTCAGACTGAGTAGCCTGAAAGGAAAGATTGTTGTGCTTGATTTCTGGGCCAGTTGGTGCCCGGATTGCCGCAAGGATGCGCCTAATGTGGTGCGCATGTACCGCGAGTTTAAGGATAAAGGTGTGGCTTTCGTGGGCGTATCTTTCGACACCGATAAAGCCAATTGGACGAAAGCGATTGCGAAATATGGCATGGAATATACCGCAGTCAGCGAGTTGAAGAAGTGGCACGACACGAAGATTTCGAAGGATTATGGCGTGAAGTGGATCCCTGCCATGTATATTATCGGCAAGGATGGCAACGTGGTGTTGAGGTCTGTTTTGTCGGATAAGGTGGAGAAAACACTGACGGAAATGACGGCCGAGAAGAAGACTATCCCCGGCACTTCAGAGCGAGTGACGATAGAAGGAGCTATGGGAAAGTTGGCTGCTATTATTCAGAAACCTGTGCTTTCGGCAGGTGAGAAGTGCCCTATGGTGATGATATTGCATGGTTTTATGGGCAACAAGGGTGGTCAGTTGAACGAACTGATTGCCGATTCGCTGCAGGCTCATGGCATTGCTTCTGTTCGTTTCGATTTCAATGGGCATGGAGAGAGCGAGGGAGATTTCTCTAAAATGACCGTGTTGAACGAGATAGAAGATGCCAAGAAGGTGTATGATTATGTTGCAGCATTGCCTTATGTGGATGCTGTTGCGGTGTCGGGACATTCGCAAGGTGGCGTCGTTGCGAGTATGTTGGCAGGCGAATTGGGCAGCAAGAAGATTAGAGCGGTGGCATTGATGGCACCGGCCGGCGTGATAAGAGAAGACGCTATCCGCGGCAGTGCGTTTGGAAAAAGCTGCAATCCGCTTGATCCTCCGGAGTCTGTTGAACTCTTTGAAGGCAAGAAACTCGGTCGTGATTACATCGTAACTGCCTTTTCTTTGCCGATATATGAGACTGCTGCACCCTATGATGGCCCTGCTTTCATTGTGCATGGAACGGGAGACAGGCTTGTGCCTTATACTTATGGAGAGCGCTTTCACAAGCTTTGGAAGAACAGTGAATACGTGCTTCTTGATGGTTTTGACCATGGTTTTACGCAAAATCTCTATCGTGCTGATGCCTTGGTTTCTGATTTTCTGATTAAAACTTTATGCAAATAAGCACGCAATGGATGGAGCAATGGTTCACCACTTTCAATGAACAATACTTTGACGGTGGGCTTCCGCTCCCTCGATTGGCCTTGTCTCGGTCGAAAACGCGCTTGGGATCAATGTCGTGCAAGCGGGTAACTCGTTTGTTCAGAGGCACGAAATTCTCTGATTTTACCATTCGACTAAGCAACTACTATGACCTTTCTGAACGCGATTTTCAGAATGTCTTGTTGCATGAGATGATACATTATCATATTGCTTACACGGGAGTTAAAGACAGTTCGCCACACGGAGTTGTGTTCCGAAGAATGGCTGAAGCGTTCAACAGAAAGTATGGTTGGAACATCAAGGTGACGGGTTCCACGCGCGGGATAAAGCCTGCAAAGCCACAACCTGACCGCGAATTTCTTGTTCTGGCCTTGCTTCTTGACTCGGGAGAGCATTTGTTTTCGGTAGTAAATCCACGCTATGCGCATGAGATTGACCGTAATATCAGCTGTGTAAGTCGTGTGAAAAGCTTCAGTTGGTACACCACTCGCGACCGCTATTTCATGGAATTTCCGCGCGTGAGAAGCCTTCGTGGTCGCCGCGTTTCAATGGAGGTGTATGAAGAGAAAACGGCCGAAATGACGCCGATTGTTGTCTGAAAGATTTTAATAGCAAGCAAAATTAAAGCCTCGCATCATCACGATGCGAGGCTTTGTTGATTTTGTGAGATTTATATTTATCTGATTACAGATTAGCAAGTTCAATAACCTTGTCGACAGCTGCACTGATACCGTCAAGGTTTTTGCCGCCAGCCTGTGCATAATGAGGCTGACCACCGCCACCGCCTTGAATGAGTTTGGCAGCTTCGCGGATAATAGTTCCAGCGTTGAGTGAGTGGTCTTTCACCATGTCATCACTGAACATGACAGTCAACAGCGGTTTGTTTCCTGCCGTACTTCCAATGACAACAACAAGATTTTCACTGATGTTTTCGCGCAATTTGAAAGCGAGGTCTTTGGCTGCTGCAGGCTCTAAAGGCAACACTGCCTTAATCACTTGAACACCATTGATGTTCTGTGCGCGCTTGAGAAGTTCCTCCTTGGTGCGTTCAACGGCTTGTGCCTGGAACTTCTCGATTTCTTTTCGCATCTCATCATGCTCTCCGATGAACTTCTTCAGCGTAGCTTTGAGGTCTTTGGAATTATTGAACATGGATTTCAAGTCATTCATCATGTCTTGCAGTGCATAGATTGTATCTTCGCAAGCCTGGCCCGTTAAGGCCTCAATACGGCGGATGCCGGCTGCAACACTGCTTTCACTGATAATCTTGAAGAAACCGATACGTCCTGTACTCTTGGCGTGGATGCCACCACAGAACTCGCAACTTGGCCCGAAACGAACCACGCGAACCTTGTCTCCATACTTCTCTCCGAAGAGTGCAACTGCACCAAGTTCCTTGGCTTCTTCAAGCGGAGTGTCGCGATGTTCATCAAGAGGGAAGTCCTCACGGATCATCTTATTGACGAGTTTCTCTACCTGACGAAGCTCTTCATCGGTTACTTTCTGGAAGTGAGAAAAGTCAAATCGCAGCGTAGTCGGGTCAACATACGAGCCTTTCTGCTCTACATGGTCGCCCAAGACCTGCTTCAACGCATAGTCAAGCAAGTGGGTTGCCGTGTGATTGGCAGCGCTTCCATTGCGTTTCTCCACGTCTACACAAGCCATGAATTCAGCCTCAAGATTTTTCGGAAGTTGCTTAACGATGTGGATACTCTGGTTGTTTTCACGCTTCGTATCAATGATTTCGACGGTCTCATTCTCGCTGACAAGTGTGCCTTGATCGCCAACCTGACCGCCCATTTCACCATAGAAAGGCGTGTAGTCGAGTACAATCTCGTAGAAGGTATTCTTTTTCTGGGTCACTTTTCGATAGCGAAGAATGTGGCAAGTGTACTCCGTGTAGTCGTAACCAACGAATACTTGCTCTCCTTCTCTTATCACTTCCCAGTCTCCATTCTCTACAACAGCTGCGTTTCGAGCACGAGCTTTCTGCTTAGCCATTTCTTCATTGAAGCCTTTCTCATCTACTGTATAACCGTGTTCGCGGCAAATGAGTTCGGTTAAGTCAAGTGGGAAGCCGTAAGTATCAAACAAACGGAAGGCGCTTGTGCCGTCCAATTCGGTCTGTCCATGGGCTTTCAGCTCGTCCATATCGCCGTTCAGAAGGTTGATGCCCTTTTCCAATGTGCGCAAGAAAGAGTCTTCTTCTTCTTTCATCACGCGGGCGATAAGCTCTTGTTGAGCAGGGAGTTCGGGATAAGCTTGCCCCATTTCCTGAACCAGAACAGGCAAAAGCTTATACAGGAAAGCTTCTTTCTGATCGAGGAAAGTATAGGCATAGCGCACAGCACGACGCAGAATGCGACGGATGACATAGCCCGCCTTGGCATTACTCGGCAGCTGTCCGTCGGCAATTGAGAATGCAACGGCACGCAAGTGGTCGGCAACCACGCGCATGGCAATGTCAATCTTCTCCTGTTCGTCCTTGCCTTCACCATTCAATCCGGTAGGCGTTGTGAAGCCATATTTCTTTCCACTGATTGCTTCTATTTGCTTGATGATTGGCTGGAAGATATCCGTGTCATAGTTACTGTGCTTGTCTTGTAGCATGCGAACAAGGCGCTCGAAGCCCATGCCGGTATCAATGACGTGCATAGGAAGCGGTTCAAGACTGCCGTCTGCCTTGCGGTTGTACTGCATGAAAACGATATTCCAGATTTCTATCACCTGCGGATTATCTTTGTTGACGAGTTCACGACCGGGCATTTTAGCCTTTTCCTCCGGTGTGCGAGAGTCTACATGGATCTCTGTACAGGGACCACATGGCCCCGTATCTCCCATTTCCCAGAAATTATCATGCTTGTTTCCATTGATGATGTGGTCAGCCGGGACATGCTTTGCCCAGTAAGATGCAGCCTCGTCGTCACGTTCAAGTCCTTCTTCAGGTGAACCTTCAAACACGGTTACATAAAGGTCTTCTGGATTAAGATGAAGCACACTGACAAGGTATTCCCAGGCATAGTCGATAGCTCCTTCCTTGAAATAATCGCCAAAACTCCAGTTACCCAACATCTCAAACATCGTGTGATGGTAGGTGTCATGACCTACTTCTTCGAGGTCATTATGCTTTCCACTCACGCGAAGACACTTCTGAGAGTCTACCCTGCGCACGTCTTTTCCCGGGTCTTTTGTTCCGAGAATAATGTCCTTCCACTGGTTCATTCCAGCATTGGTAAACATCAACGTGGGATCATCTTTAATGACCATAGGGGCTGATGCTACAATCTTGTGTCCCTTACCTTCAAAGAATTTCTTGTAAGACTCACGGACTTCATTTGCTGTCATCATCTTCAATATATTGTTTTTTAATTGTTCTCATTCTGAAAAATCAGTGGCAAAGATACAAAAAAGTTTAGAGATGGGGGGAGAGAGTTCATAGAATTTTGCTAACTTTGCAAAGAAATTCATCATCGTTTCACCTAAAACCAGGAATTATGTCTCTGAATACAAACAAGAACCTAAAGTTGTATTACAGCATCAAGGAGGTTGCTGCACAATTCGGTATCAATGAAAGTACGCTGCGATTCTGGGAAGGTGAGTTCCCACAGCTGCGTCCGAAGACGCAGAACAGCACGAAAATCAGGCAATATACCGATAAGGATATTGAGCAGATAAAGGTCATTTACAATCTTGTGAAAGTGCGTGGTTTCAAGATTGCTGCAGCCCGGAAAGTGCTTAATGCCAATCGTGAAGGGGTAGACAAGACGGCAGAGGTGATGACCACACTCACTTCTGTGCGCGATGAATTGAAGTTGTTGAAGAAGCAACTCGACGGTTTGGTCTGATTGTTCTCTTTCTTCATAAAAAACTTTACAATTGCTTTCGCATAGCTACGTTATTCAGAACGAAAGTCTTTCCCGATGAAAATACGCCCGTTTTTGGCGTGCTTTATAAGCTGTTGTCAGTCAGGTGGTTATCTTTTTCCTTGCTTCTTTAAGTGCAATTTTACATCAGAAAATCTTGCATTCTGCATCATATCAGCCTCTGTTTTGCCGTGAATTAGAACGTGATTTGCTTCATTTGGCGCAGTAATCTGACGCATATTGCAGCATCATGTGCCATGGATTGCGTTCTAAAAACAGTTTCCATGTACCGAAATGCGACATTTCTTCGTTTTGTCAAATTTATTACATTGGTTTTCGAAGTGCCTCTTTTTGACCATAAATATTTACAATATAGTCTCTTAAAAAGAGATGATGTGTCGTGTCAGCAGCGCGAAGATGTCATAACTTCTCACCTTATTTCATAGCTGTGGGCATTCAAACTGCTGATGCAGGAAGCACGGTGCAACGTATGATTTGGTTGCATCCATGAAGGAATATCGTTGTGTTACATGATTTGCACTACTTCCTTCAAGTCGTCTATAGCCTTGAGGTTATCCATGATCTGGCGCACTTCTTCGCGGTCGTGCACACGTATTTCAATGGTTCCATCAAAGATTCCCTCGTTACTCTGAATGGTAATCTTGTGGATGTTGACGTCCATTTTGTCGGAAATCACATCAGCAAGGTCGTGAAGCATGCCCTTGCGATCTATTCCTTTGATTTCAATAGTGGCGTCAAAGAACAGCCGTTTGTGCATATCCCACTTGGCGTCAAGAATTCGGTTGCCGTAGCTTGATTTCAAACGGCTTGCTACAGGACAGGCGCGTTTATGGATTTCAATGTGGTTATTGTTGTCAATATAGCCCAGAATATCGTCACCCGGAATGGGATGACAGCAGTCGGGGAAGATGTAGTTGTTGATGTTTCTCTCACTGATGATGATAGATTTCTTCTTGTTGAAGCCCTTGTCAACGGTGAAAAGTTCTTTCGGTGCAGTGTTCTTTGCCTTTTGTTTCTCGGTGTTCTTTTCGTGGAGGAACGGCACATAGCGTCGCCAGCCAAACGAGGTTGACTCTTTTTTGTTCTTGCCAAGCAACACATCAAGGTCGTATTCGCCAAGAATAATGGTCTTTTCGCCCAAGGCTTGAAACAGTTCTTCATGCTTCTGAACATTGTGAAACTCGCAAAGTTTGTCGAGAACAACGGAAGTTAATTCCATGGAATTGCGCTTGAGCCATGCTTTCAGCAGTTCTTCGCCTGCCTTTTGTGTCTCCCGGTCGTCACGTCTTAGAATGGCCTGAATCTTCGCTTTGGCCTTTGCTGTCGACACAAAGTTAATCCATGAGGGCTGCACATGCTGTGCTTTGCTGGTCAATATCTCTACCTGGTCACCGCTGTTCAGCTTATGACTCAATGGCACGAGCTTGTGGTTGACCTTTGCTCCGATGCAATGGCTGCCGAGAAAAGTGTGGATTTGGAAAGCAAAGTCGAGTGCCGTACATCCTGCCGGCAAGGTCTTGATTTCGCCTTTTGGCGTGAATACAAAGATTTCTGAAGCGAAAAGATTGAGCTTAATGCTGTCAAGGAAGTCCATTGCATCAGGCTGTGGGTCGTCAAGTATCTCCTTTATGGTGCTCAACCAATCGTTGAGTTCGCCTTCATCCTCGCTGTATTCTCCGCCGTCCTTATATTTCCAGTGAGCTGCAAAGCCTTGTTCGGCCACCTCGTTCATGCGGTCAGAGCGTATCTGTACCTCTATCCAGCGGCCTTGTTTGCTCATCAATGTCACGTGGAGTGCCTGATATCCATTGGCTTTCGGATGATTAAGCCAGTCGCGAAGTCGGTCGGGATGACTCTTATATATGCGGCTGATAGCCACATAGATGTTGAAACATTCATTGATTTCTTCGGCTCTTACCTTCGGTTCAAATATGATTCTGACGGCAAGAATATCGTAGATTTCCTCAAAAGTTACATGTTTGTTCTGCATCTTATTCCAAATAGAATAAGGGCTTTTCACACGGGCTTTAATCTGATATTTGATGCCCATATGGTCGAGAGCTTCGCGGATTGGTCCCGTAAACTGTGCGAAAAGTTCGTCGCGTTTCTCTTGAGTGAGTGCTAATTTGCTTTTGATTGCAGCGTATTCTTCAGGATGTTCGTAGCTGAAACTCAGGTCTTCGAGTTCAGTTTTGATTTTGTTCAGGCCTAAACGGTTGGCGAGTGGTGCATAGATATAAAGTGTTTCGCCTGCAATCTTGTATTGCTTGTTGGCCGGTTGCGAGGCTAATGTGCGCATATTGTGCAGTCGGTCGCATATCTTGATGAGGATAACGCGGATGTCATCACTCATGGTAAGCAGCAGTTTCTTGAAGTTCTCAGCCTGTGCCGAAGCCCGATCTCCGAAGATACCACCGCTGATCTTGGTCAGTCCGTCTACGATTTGAGCAATCTTTTCGCCAAAGATGTTCTCAATATCTTCAACGGTATAGTCGGTATCTTCAACGACATCATGGAGCAGGGCAGCGCAGATGCTGGTCGAACCAAGCCCCATTTCCTCGCAAGCTATCTGTGCAACAGCGATAGGATGCATGATATAAGGTTCTCCCGAGAGTCGTCTGACACCCTTATGTGCTTGTCGGGCAAAGTTGAAAGCCTTGGTGATGATATCCACTTTCTTGCGATGTCGTGATGCAAGATAAATGTCAAGCAGATGCTGGAAAGCCTCTGTAATCTGTTTTTCTTCAGCAGCTTCGCGCGCTGCTTCTTTCATATCGTGCTCGTTCATGATGTTCCCTCCTTATTGATTATTTGATTTTAATCTTCTTTCCAGCACGGATATTGCTACCTTTTATACCGTTGAGGCGTCGCAGTTGCTTGACAGAAACTTTGTTGCGCTTTGCAATTTCCGATAGCGTGTCACCCTCGCGGATGGTTATACTCTTGCTTTTTTCCTTGCGTCCTTTCTTCTTCTTGCCTTTCTTATTGCTGTACTTGCTTGATGAAGCATGGCTTCTGTGAGCACGGCGATAGCTGACAAAGGTTGGCTCTTCATCGTTTACTTCGACTTCTGTGCGTTTGCTTGTCAGGTCTTCCGGCATATATTTATAGATAGCTTCTTCGTTGTCGATGAACTTGGTGACCATTGTTGCAGGCAGACGAAGCGTTGACGGACGCCAGTTTCCATTGATAATGTTATGTCGGTACTGTGGATTTAGAGCTGCTATCTGGTCAACATCAAGTCCTAAGACATGTGCCACCTGCTCAAAATGGAGGTCACGATTGACAACAACAGTGTCTGTTTTCATGGGTAAATCAGTTGTCATCGGACAGATATTGTGCTCACAGTAGTAGTTCATGATATAGTTTGCAGCAATAAAGGCAGGTACATAACCACGCGTTTCTTGTGGAAGATACGGATAAATCTGCCAGTAGTCGTTCTGCTTAGAGCGATGAATGGCCTTGTTGATCTTGTCAGGTCCGCAGTTATATGCTGCAATAACAAGATTCCAATCACCGTAGATTTTATAAAGATCACTCAGGTAATGAGCTGCTGCATAGGATGCTTTTACGGGGTCTCTGCGTTCGTCTACGAGTGAGTTTACAGTCAGATTATAGCGTTTTGCCGTGTTAATCATGAACTGCCAAAGACCGGTTGCTCCCACTCTTGATACGGCCCGAGGGTTCAATGCCGACTCAATGACAGGCAAATATTTCAGTTCCAAAGGAAGTCCATAGCTTTCCAAGGCCTCTTCAAAGATAGGCATATAGAAGTTCTGTGCCCCCAACATGTAGCTCACCGAGCGTCGAAGATGGCCACTGTATCGGTCGATAAACTGCTGGACAACATTGTTGTAGGGCATCTCAATAACGGTAGGAAGCATGGCAAGACGCTTCTTGTAGACGTCTATATCATAAACGGGATTGACATCAGGGAGGTTGCATGTGGTATCAGGACGAAGGTAAATCTTCGTGTTGTAAAGGTGCATCAGGCTGTCAAGTTCCATGGTCATGGCTTCTGGGAGGTCGATTACTTCCTCCTTACCCTGTGCGTTCGTTACGGTGATTTCTGTCTGTTCGTTGTCGTCTTCCTCGTTGTTTACGACTTGAGCCTGTAGCTTACAAGTGCTGATAAACAAGAGTGAAAGGGCGATTAAATATGTTTTCTTCATTCTGTTAAATGGTTCTTTTTTCCAATTTTGAATATAATTCTCCTTATACCAAATCTTTGTGAGGTCAGAAGTTGAGGCTGCAATGCACGCCAATACCTCCGGATTGTAAGGGATTACGATGGTTGTTTGTATTCACAACAGCAGGTTCGACACGTAGACTAAGGTCTTTAGAAATGTCAAACTCCGACAGGGAAGCGTCTACATAGGCGTCAATAACCGACAAGGCATACACGCCAACAAGCACAAAGAAACTCATGTCGCGCCATCGGCGATAGCGGTCTTTGCGGTTCTTGAACAATGTTTGATAGCGGCTGATGTTGTCTTTTGTAATCTTTGCTCCTAAGTGCATGAACTGGTTATAGCTTTCAGTTGTGGGGTCATTATCCGTGATATCCATGTAAGCCTGTGAGTAATCGTGATACATTTGATTATTCCAACTCAAGGCATATGCACAACCTACGATGCCACCATATATGATGGGAAGCTTCCAGAACTTGCGGTTGTAGATCTGACCCGCACCAGGAAGCACTAATCCTAACCACAAAGCACGCTTCGGGTTGGGCTTCCATGTGGCCCAATCACGCTTCTTTTTCTTAGTCATCACCACAGAATCAGTAGCCAAAGTGACGCTGTCTGCATGCGTAAGCACTTCGTTTGCCTTGAGATGTGCAGTGTCTTGCAGAGGCATATGAAGCTCTTCATTCTGTGCCTTGGTACAGAATGGCAGGATGAGCAGGGCTACTGTGATAATGATATGCGTCAGTCTTGATGAAGACATGCTTCAGTCTTTCAGTTTGTCAAAGAGGTTCATGATGCGTTCAAGCTCTTCTTCGTTGGCAAATGGAATACTTATTTTTCCTTTACCTTTAGAGGAACAGGTCATCTGAACCTTTGTGTTGAGGAACTTAGCCAATCGGTTTTTGAGTACACAGAACTCTTCCGGCAATTGATTTCGGGCGATTATCTTCTTCTTTCCACTTTCAATGTCATCGCCATTTTTCAATGCCTGCACCAACTCTTCAACCTTTCTTACGGAGTAACCATTCTTCAGTATCTCCTTGAAAAGCTTGATTTGAAGTGCCGGACTGTCTAAGGCAAGCAGTGCACGGGCATGCCCCATGTCGATTTCTTTCTTTTGTAATGCCATCTGAACCTGTGCAGGAAGCTTCAGAAGACGCAAGTAGTTGGTAATTGCCGTACGGCTTTTCCCGACACGTTCCGACACTTTCTCCTGTGTCATTCCGTTGCTCTCAAGCAAATGCTCATAAGCCAAAGCAATTTCGATGGCATTCAAATCCTCGCGTTGGATATTCTCCACGAGGGCCATTTCCATGACGTTTTCGTCTTTTATCGTGCGGATATAGGCTGGAAGTGCCTTGAGACCAGCCAATTGGGAAGCTCTCCAACGACGCTCACCGGCAATGATCTGGAACCGATTGTCGGCAATCTGGCGGAGTGTGATGGGCTGAATGATACCTATTTCTTTTATGCTGTTGGCCAAATCCTGCAATGCTTCATCGTCAAATTCACGGCGAGGCTGGTTGGGATTGGCTTCAATCTGGTCGATTGCTATTTCGTTGATAGTCGATGATCCCTGTGTGCGCACGGCATCTGTTGATATGAGTGCGTCAAGACCACGACCTAAACTGTTGTATTTCTTGTGTACTGCCATTTTCTGTTTCGTTATTTATTCCCCAGAATTATGGGTCATGCATTCCTGTTAATCAGTTCTTTTGCTAAGGCCAAATGGTTCTTTGCACCGGTTGAGTCAGCATCGTAAAGGATGACAGGAAGGCCATGGCTGGGGCTTTCGCTTAGCTTCACATTGCGCTGAATAACCGTCTTGAACACCAATTCCTGGAAATGTCGCTTCACTTCATCATAGATTTGGTTGGCCAAACGGAGACGACTGTCATACATGGTCAGCAGGAACCCCTCAATCTCCAATTGCTGATTGAGTTTGCTCTTGATGATTTTAATGGTATTAAGCAACTTGCTGATACCCTCAAGGGCAAAGTATTCACATTGCACGGGAATGATTACAGAGTTGGCTGCCGTCAGTGCATTGACCGTAATCAGCCCCAAAGAAGGACTGCAGTCAATGAGAATGTAATCATATTCACTGCTGATAGGAGCAAGGAGATTTTTCAAAACGCGTTCGCGGTTGTCTAAGTTCAGCATCTCGATTTCGGCACCAACAAGGTCAATGTGGCTCGGAATAATATCCAATCCATTGATATCTGTGGTATAGATAGCATCGCGGACATCAGCGTGGTCAATGATACATTCATATAGTGAGCAGTCAACATCCTTGATGTCAACGCCTAAACCGCTTGATGCATTGGCTTGTGGATCGGCATCAACCACGAGAACTGTTTTCTCAAGAGTGGCCAAAGAAGCCGCCAAGTTAATGGTCGTTGTGGTCTTACCCACACCGCCTTTTTGATTAGCTAAAGCTATAATTTTTCCCATTTTGAAAAGAGTTTATTTGTTGGCAAAGTTACATATTTTATATGAGAAATACGAGAAATAAACCTTTTTTTCGTACTTTTGTCCCAAACTAACATTGTTTATGATGAATATTAAGCGTCCTTTTATACTGATTTCGAACGATGACGGATATCATGCCAACGGGATAAAGACTCTCGTTTCCTTTTTGAAAGACCGTGCCGACCTGTTAGTCTGTGCTCCGGAAGCAGCCCGTTCTGGTTTCTCCTGTGCCTTTTCAGCTACTCTTCCCTTGCGTTTGAAGCGTCGTCACAATATGGGTGACGTAGAAGTGTGGTCGTGTAACGGCACACCTGTTGACTGTGTGAAGCTTGCCTTGAGTCAACTTTGTGGCGACCGACGGCCTGATCTTGTGCTCGGTGGCATCAATCATGGTGATAATTCTACGGTCAACACCCACTATTCTGGCACGATGGGCGTAGTCAGAGAGGGCTGCATGAAAAATATTTCGTCAGTGGCTTTCTCCTCATGTAACCGTGATGAACAGGCCGATTTACGCTATCTTCGTGATGATGTGTGCCGGATTGTCGACAAGGTTCTTGCAGAAGGCCTGCCAAAGGGTGTCTGTCTCAACGTGAACTTCCCCAAACAGCCTCCTTTCAAGGGTGTAAAAGTGTGCCGGATGACCTTTGGAAGCTGGATAAACGAGGTCGTAAAGGGACATCATCCGCATGGATATGACTACTATTGGATGGCTGGTGAATGCCGAAATGATGAGCCTGAAGCCGAAGATACCGACCAGTGGGCGCTCAATCACGGTTATGTGGCCATTACGCCGACGCGCATTGATGTCACCGATTATCAGTTTATAGACACTGTGAAATCGTGGAATCTGTAACCGAACGCCGCAGTTTATGAAGTATTATCTGATTGTCGGCGAGGCCAGTGGCGACCTTCATGCCTCTCATTTGATGGCTTCGCTGAAGAAAAATGACAGCGAGGCATCGTTTCGTTTCTTTGGTGGCGACCTGATGTCTGCTGTTGGAGGCACCCGCGTAAAGCACTATCGGGAGCTTGCCTACATGGGTTTTGTGCCCGTTTTGCTGCATCTTCGCACGATATTCCGCAATATGTCGTTTTGCAAGAAGGATATTGTGGCTTGGCAACCCGATGTGGTGATACTTGTCGATTACCCCGGTTTCAATCTCAATATTGCCAAGTTTCTGAAGCGAAACACCAATATCCCCGTCTATTATTACATCTCTCCGAAGATATGGGCATGGAAAGAATGGCGCATCAAAGCTATTCGGCGAGACGTTAAAGAGATGTTTTCGATACTGCCGTTTGAGGTGGCTTTCTATGAAGGAAAGCATCATTATAAAATCCATTACGTAGGCAATCCGACGGCACATGAAATACATGATTTTCTTGAAAACTATCATGTAGACTTTGCTTCCTTTTGCAAAGCGCATCATATTGACAGAAAAAAGCCGCTCATTGCATTGCTTCCCGGCAGTAGAGCGCAGGAAATCAAGGATAATCTTGTGCCGATGTTGCGTGCTGCCTGCCGCTTTTCAGATCGCTACCAGATAGCCATTGCCTGTGCACCTTCCATTGACAAGGCTTATTACCGGCAGGTCATTGATGCCGCAGAAGGCCTTTCTGACGGTAGTTTCTGCCTTGTTCATAACGACACCTACGGCTTGCTTGCCCACGCTGTTGCTGCCTTGGTGACCAGTGGAACAGCCACTTTGGAAACTTCATTGCTGCATGTTCCGCAGGTGGTTTGCTATAAGACGCCTGTGCCTCGACTTATCCGTTGGGCGTTCAATCATATACTTTCGTGTCGTTTTATCTCATTGGTTAATCTCATTGTCGATAGGGAAGTCGTTCCCGAACTATTTGCCGACCGCTTCTCTGTGCAGAACATTGCCTCCGAACTTGAACGGATTTTGCCTGGGAATGAGGGGCGGACAGTGATGCTCAAGGCTTATGAAGAAGTGGAACGGCGCTTGGGCAATGACATAGCTCCCGACAATGCAGCTCGCTTAATGGTCAATCTTCTGCGCCAGGAAGCCGCTCGTTACCAATAGTCCATAGGGTTCATGTCTTGGAGGTAAACGCATCTTTTCTGTAAACTTAATTCATAACCGATTTGCATTTACTTCTCAAATTCATTATCTTTGCATCGGGGAGAGTGGCCATTTGCTTTCCCCTTTTTTATGCCTTGTTGCAAACGGTGGTGCAATATGTATCAAATCGTGTTCTAATCTCAGTCGAATGGGCTTTTAATCAGCGTCAAAATACATGGTGATTTGAGGCATATTACATGGTCGTTTGATGTTCATCGTGTTGTGAAAAGATTGCAATGAGGAGTTTTGTTCATGGATAATATAAAATATGTAAATTGATTTTGTCTGCTTTTTTGAGTTTTTTATTAAAAAAGTTTAATGCAGAAAACGGCCAAATCAGGTGTGTTTTTAAGGATTTCAAAGGTTGAAAGCGCAGACGTCTTTGTTGGTTTCGTGTTATGATTTGAGGATAAGTGCCAAGCAAATTCTGCCGACTTATCTTGTTTTCTGATTTGTTTTGTTGTCTTTTTTCGCTTGATTTCATGGTTGTGAAAGCATCTGTCAGAGTCAGAGTCTTAAGACTGTAGAAACAGAGAAAATAGGGATGAAACGGTATGTTTAGGCTTAATAGACAGGCTTTTTGTACAATATTGTAAGTTATTTGAACGATATTTCACAGTTGTTATTTAAAAAATGTGTATTTTTGCAACATGGACTTTTATCTCTAAACTGTTAATCATTTTCATCAGACGACTTTGATGATTGTCTGGTCAGCTATTATTATGATATACATATTTACTGTTAAAAACCTTTATATTTAGCATAATGGAAAAACAAATCATTCGATGCAGTATGTTCATGCTGCTTTTAAGTTTTGTGCCCACTATTCCTATGTATGCTTTGAAAACAGAAAAAACAGAACAATCCGACAGGACGATTGATCTGTATGGCACTGTTTTTGACGATATGGGAGCTATTATCGGGGCATCGGTAAAGGTAGTTGGGAGCAAGACCGCTACCGTGACGGATGTGAATGGAGCGTTTCATCTGCGTGTACCTTTAGGCGCAAAGCTTGAAATCTCCAGTGTGGGTTATAAGTCGAAGACCGTAGTTTGCAAGGGCGAAGGACGGTTGAAAGTGAAGTTGGAAGAGCAGACCGTAGCGTTAGATGATGTGCAGATCATTGCCTATGGCTCCACACGAAAGGTCACGGTGACAGGTGCTTTGTCTTCAGTCAATAGTGATGAACTGACGAAATCGCCTGTTGCGAGCATGAGCAACTCGCTGATTGGAAAGGTTTCCGGCTTATCGGGTATTCAGTCGAGCGGTCAGCCGGGAGCTGATGGTGCACAGTTGTTCATCCGTGGTGTCGGTTCGTTGAGCACTTCTTTGTCGCAACCGCTTATTCTTGTTGACGGAGTAGAGCGTCCTTTCTCACAGATTGATCCGAATGAAGTGGAGGATGTGACGGTGCTGAAAGATGCTTCTGCCACGGCAGTATTCGGTGTTCGAGGTGCTAATGGCGTTATCCTTGTCACAACAAAGCGTGGCACGAAAGATAGGCCCCGCATCAGTTTTACAACGTCAGTTGGCTTTCAAGTGCCTTCACGTGTGCCTGATTTTGCCAACAGTTATGAGTGGGCTACGCAGTATAATAAGGCGCAAGCACATGACGGAGTGGCTGAAGATATGCTCACCTTCAAGCCCGATGACTTGGAGAAATTCCGCACACACAGCAGTCCTTTGACTCATCCTGATGTGGATTGGACGGGAGAGATGATCAGAAAAGCCGCTGTTCAGTCACGTCATAACATTCATATTTCGGGTGGAACAAACCGTGTCAGATACTTTGCTTCATTGGGTGTGCTGACCCAGGAAGGCCTGTTCAAGGTCTATAAAAATCGAAATGACAAAGGATTTAAGTATAATCGTTATAATTATCGCATCAACTTGGATGTTGACTTGACGCGTACTACGACGGCACAGATTAACTTAGGCGGCTATTTGAACAGTCGTCGCGAGCCAAACTACAATAATGGATCGACCAAGTCGAGTGATTTCATCTTCCGTGACCTTTATTCTGCAGTGCCTTTCAGTGGTACCGGACTGGTTGATGGAAAGC
This sequence comes from Prevotella sp. HMSC077E09, assembly GCF_001814685.1. NCBI lineage: Bacteria > Pseudomonadati > Bacteroidota > Bacteroidia > Bacteroidales > Prevotellaceae > Prevotella > Prevotella sp. HMSC077E09. The sequence continues at coordinate 40,918 of NZ_KV817514.1, forward strand.
GGATACGCATGAGTTCGAACCGATTTGCAATAGGAGAACTACAGGATGGTCTGAATATCTATTATGGAAAGGGATACAATACGACGGCCAATAACACGCTTAACTTTGACTTTACGCTGAAACAGAAGCTTAATTTCCTTACAAAAGGGCTTTCCTTCCACGTGAAGGCAGCTTATAACAGCGGTGTAAGTATCTATAAGCGTCGTGAAGGACGTGAGCCTTTGTATGAAGCAATCAATGCTCCTGACGGCTCTGTAGCCTTGAAATTGGTTGAAACTTATCGTAAACTTGACTTCTCGGAGTCGGATGGTTTGAGCAAGAACTGGTATCTTGAAGGTGCGTTCAATTACAAACGCAATTTCGGTCAGCATCATGTTTCGGCCTTGGCGATGTATAATCAAACCATGAAATACTATCCCTCAAGCAGTTATGCAGATATTCCGCGCAGCTATGTGGGCTTGGTTGGTCGTGCCACTTATGACTATATGACACGCTATCTTTTGGATCTTAGCGTGGGATACAATGGTTCTGAGAACTTCGCTAAGGGTCGCCGATTTGGAGTTTTCCCCGCAGGTTCAGTGGGTTGGATTGTTTCTGAGGAGAAATTTTTCAAGCCGTTGCGTCCTGTTGTGGACTATTTGAAGTTCAGAGTCTCTTATGGTAAGGTGGGAAATGACATCACTCGGGACAACTCCCGCTTCCTTTATCTGCCTGATACCTATAATATCAGCTCTGGAAGTTATAGCTTTGGCACGACAACGAACACAAAGATACTCGGTGCCTCAGAAGGAAAAATTGGCAATCCCAATGTGACTTGGGAGACCGCTTTCAAGCAGAATTACGGTATAGATATGAAGCTTTTCAAGAACAACTTATCCATTAACTTTGATTACTTCATAGAACATCGTCGGGATATTCTGATTTCTCGTGGTGTCATTCCTGGCTATCTTGCCGTGCAGCTGCCTACAATGAACATGGGAAAGGTGAATAATCATGGTTTTGAAGTAAGCATGCGTTGGCAGGATAAAATACGTACTGCCCGATATTATATAGGTGGAAATATTTCCTATGCCAAGAATAAGGTTGTCTTTATGGACGAAATCAAGTATCCTTATGAGTGGATGCAGCGTACAGGAAAGCCTGTAGGTCAGAATTTCGGTTATGTTTTTGATGGCTATTTCACAGAAGCAGAGGTTGCTGAATATGAGCATACGAAAGGTACAGAGGGCGGTATTCCAGATCAAGGAAGCGGATATGTTCCACTACCTGGCGATGTGAAGTATAAAGATTTGAATGGAGATCACAAGATAGATGAAAAGGATATCCGCGATATTGGTTCTCCGGCATATCCTCTTTTGACGTATGCTGTGAACATGGGAGTGTCATGGAAGGGCTTTGATCTAAGCATAACGCTTGCCGGAGCATCGAAGACTTCGCGCTTCTTGAGTGGCCCTTACCGCATACCTTTCGGCGAAATGAACAACTGGAGCCTTATGCGCTACATGATTAATGATGCATGGACGCCTGAAAAGGGTAATGCTGCAGCAGCTCCCGCCATATCCCTTCGCAACAAGTCTCATAACTATTTGGACTCAGACTTGTGGCTGAGGAATGCTTCTTACATACGTTTGAAGAATATAGAAGTGGGATATTCGTTTGCAAAGAACGTCACACGTGCGTTGCATTTGAATAGCTTGCGCCTCGCTGTATCGGGATATAATCTGCTGACTTTCGATCATTTGAAAGTCTGTGACCCTGAAGCTAATCCAGATGGAAGGGCATATCCTTTGATTAAAGTTATTGATGTAGGATTGAAAGTAGGTTTTTAAGCGATGAAGAATATGGAAAAAATGAATAAGATATGGAGCCTCTTTGCAGGTCTGATGCTGACAATGAGCATTATATCGTGCGAGGATCTGGCATTCGGTGAACGTTTTTTGCAGAAGCCCCCCAGCACAGATGTCACCATAGATACTATATTTGGGAAGGCAGAATATGCCAGACGAGTGCTTTGGCGCAGTTATCAGTATCTGCCATATGGTATGGAAACCAATGGATTTTGGACGCAGATGTGCATGAGTACCATTGAAGGACTTACTGATTTGAATTATGATAATATCGGATATTCGGCACTTTCGAATACATATTACCCTGGATTATACAATGCTTCGATAGAGGATAATACGCGTATCAATGCACATCGTACGAAAATGCAGTTCTCTCAATCGGGCATTTGGACAGGTGTGCGCCATGCTTGGCTGTTATATGAGAACGTAGATAAGGTTCCTGACATGGATGAACAGGAGAAGTCGCGACTTAAAGCAGAAGCAAAGATGATGGTAGCTGTGTTCTATGCTCACATGCTTCGGCATTATGGATCTCTTCCAATCATTGATCATGCTATCTCTGCTGACGATGCAAGCTTTCCAGCTCGGGCCACTTTGCAGCAAACAGTGGATTTCATTGTGAAGCTGTTGAACGATGCTATTGCCTGCGAAGACTTCCCTTGGAGTGTTCCTGAAAATGAAATGGAGAACTGGGATGGCCGAATGACGAAGGCTGGTGCTATGGCATTGAAGACTCGTGTCTTGCTTTTCGTTGCCAGTCCACTGTTCAATTCCGATGCGCCTTTTGCCAAAGGAGAGGCTTCTGATAAGAAGATGACATGGTGGGGGAACTATGATAAGCAGCGTTGGAAACAAGCTGTTGATGCCTGCAAAGAGTTCTTTGATGCGCTGAATAAAAATGGTTTCTTCAAGTTGGTGCAGGCTGGTGACCATGGTATTACTACCGAGCGCGAAGCCTATACCAGTGCTTATTTCGACCGAGGAAATACAGAAACACTGATATCATGCCGTAGAACATTCCTTTGTACGAAGAATAATGGACAGTTTGATAAGGCACTTCGATGGGGAGCTTATTGCCCGACGAAAGAGTTCTTCGATATGTTTGAGATGAAAGATGGCCGTCCTTTCGATTGGAAGAACCCCAAAATGGCAAAGAACCCGTTCAAAGATCGTGATCCACGACTATATGAAAACTTCATTTTGGACGGTGATAAGTATAATGGGCGAACTGCAGCGATGACAGATGTCAATCCTAAAGACAAGGCCAACTACCCCAAAGGAAAGGATTGGGAGCAAGGAAGAATGCACAAACTGAGCCTTGCAACAGGTTTGGCATGCCGCAAGTGGGGACTCGATAGAAATACAGAAGCCTACAACCGACCTGTACAATGGCCGATGATGCGACTTGCTGAAGTCTATTTGAACTATGCAGAAGCCTTGAATGAATACTATGATGGTCCCACACCAGAAGCTTATCAAGCTATCAATACCGTTCGTGCGCGTGTCGGTATGCCTGCACTAAGTGGTATGAGTAAGGAGGATTTCCGCAAAGCAGTGCTGCATGAACGTGCGGTTGAATTTGCATATGAAGAGGTGAGATTCTTTGATTTGATACGTTGGAAGATGTATGATGTCTTTGAAACACCGCTCCATGGTCTCCATGTCTATAAGCACAAGAAAACCAAGGAATATCTCATAAAGCCTTTTGCCTTGACAAAATATTACCGTGCTTGGTGGAAAACAGGCTGGGAACCACGTATGTGTTTGAGTGCATTCCCCTCAAAGGAGGTTAACAAAGGCTATGGATTAGTGCAGAACCCAGGTTGGGAGTAAGTCTATGATGTAATTTAAACATGAATAAAATGAACTATAAATTATATTTTGCAGCGCTTCTTTTCTCTCCGCTCTGTATGTCGGCTCAGACTGACAGCTTGCTGACAGAGAAGAAACCTCATAGAATAACCTATGGTCGTGACGTGTCTGTCGACCAGAAGGAAGCTACGGTTGCGGCGTCTTTCATAACCAGCGAGAAGCTTACGCATCGTAAGGAAACAAATCCTCGCAATGCTCTTTATGGCTTGATACCAGGCTTGGAGGTGTTGCAGAACCAAGGTGCAGCTTGGGAAACTACGGGCCGTCTCTTTGTCAGAGGCAATGGAACACTCAGTAAAAAGGCGCCTCTTGTTTTGGTTGATGGCTTTGAACGTGAGCTTGGACAACTTTCAATGGATGAAATTGAATCAATAACTGTGTTGAAAGATGCAGCTTCAACCGCTCTCTATGGTATGCGTGGAGCTAATGGAGTCATTGCAGTGAAGACGAAACGAGGGATGAATGGTGCGCCGAAAATCAAGTTCTCTTATGAGCTTAACATGGCAACTCCGTTCCGAAAGCCTAAATTTGTTGACGGACATACCTATGCCATAGCTTTGAATGAGGGTATGCAGAATGACGGACTTGCACCGCGTTACGATGCTTCCGAACTTTCAGCATTCAAAGATGGAAGTCTGTCTGATGCCTACCCCAATGTAGATTGGTGGGGAGAGTCGCTTCGAAACCATAGCTTTGGCAACAATGTTACATTCTCTGTAACGGGAGGTGGCAAGTTTGTTAGATATTTCACACAGTTGAATTATCTGAATGACAGCGGTATATTGCGACCTGTCAATGATAACCAAGGCTATTCAACACAGCTCAAATATTCTAAGTTAAACATCCGTACTAACCTTGATATTGAGTTGGGACGCAACACGATGTTGCAGTTGAATATGTTTGGAACATTCTCTGAACATAACCGCCCCAATGCTACAATCTCTGATATTTTCACTGCGCTCTATAAGGTACCTTCTGGTGCATTCCCTATAAAGAATGCTCGTGGGGTATGGGCTGGTACGACAGATATTGAGACCAATCCTGTAGCAATGATATCCGGAACGGGTTATGCACGCGCACAACAAAGAAACTTCTTTGCCGATTTAAAGCTGACACATCGATTGGATTTTCTCTTGAAAGGCCTTTCGGTTGGTTTGCAATTAGGTTTGGATAACAATGCTTCTTATTGGGATGGAAACGCTCGAAAATATGGCTATGAACAGTCTACATATGATTGGGCAAGCAGGAGCTACACTTATAAGAACCTGCGAAATGAAACGGCATTGAGTGCCAGTCATTCAGTAGGTGCATCGAATAATCATTTCAATTTCAATGCATTTGCCAACTTCCAGCGCGATTGGGGCCTGCATTCTTTGGCCGCAACTGCACAATATCGTATGGATAAGTTAATCGCCAAAGGGCAAAATACATCGTATGCTTTCATTGATATTGTCAGCCAGTTGCACTATGCTTACAAGCATCGTTATCTTTTTGATGTGTCGCTATCGGAGTCGGCTTCAAGCATCTTAGATCCCAAAAGCCGTTGGGGAGTTTTCCCGGCAGCAGGCATTGGCTGGATTGTGTCAGAGGAAACGTTTGCCAAACGCGATTGGTTAGACTTCTTGAAACTGCGTGCCAGCTATGGTATCTCAGGCGGTGCAGACTATGACAACGACCTCTTTATCGATATGTATGGCAATGGTGGTAGTTTCTTCTTTGGTAAAAACCCTCTCAAGCATAATGGTTTGCGCTTGACCCAATTGGGTATTTCCAATCTGACTTATGAGAAATCACACAAGCTGAACATTGGTTTTGACTTCCGTACCTTTAAGCATTTAGACGTAACGGTTGATTTCTTCTACGATCATCGCACGGATATTCTGGTGGATGCCAATGGAAAGGTATCTTCATTGTTTGGTCTTCCAGTGCCCAAAGAGAACTCCGGTGTAGTGGATAATCGCGGTATTGAAACCTCAATTCGTTGGAATAAGTCGCTCAAAGACTTCCATTATGCTTTGGGAAGTACTTTCTCTTTTATTCGCAATAAAATCGTAAACCAGAACGAGGAATATCGTCCTTATGGCTATTTACAGCGTACAGGCAAACGCATCGGCCAGTACTTCGGCTATGTAGTAGAGGGAATTTATCAGAATCAGAATGAGATTGACCAGCGTAATGTCAAGCAGACATTGTCGCAAGTGAAGCCGGGCGACCTTAAATATAAGGATCTCAATAATGATGGTATCATTGATTCGTATGATCAGAAAGCTTTAGGCTACAGTGCATTCCCTGAGATCTACTATTCTTTCGATTTGAATTTAGATTACAAGGGATGGGGACTTTATGCCATGTTCCAAGGCATTGGCAATGTCAGTGTAATGGCTAACACGCCCAGTGTCTATCATCCTTTGTTTGGAAATCGCACGATTTCAAAGGAATACTACGACAACCGTTGGACTCCGGAGACTCCGAATGCGCGCTATCCACGGCTGACTTCTGTCGGTTCGGTTAACAACTACGCGAATAATTCCCTTTGGATTAAGAATGGAGCCTATTTTAAGTTGCGCACATTGGAAGTGTATTATCATTTCAAGAAGCATCAGTTAAAGCCATTGAAATACGTGAATGCAGCCAAAGTCTATGTTCGTGCATATGATCTTTTCAGTCTTGATCATATCAAGGTAATGGATCCTGAGAACATGAAAACAGGCCATCCAAGCATGACACGCTATGCTGTTGGCTTCGATTTGAAATTCTAAAATATTCGGTTATGAAACATATTAAAATCACAACACTGCTTGTCGTTACTGTCAGTATGTTTGCCAGCTGTGACTTTCTGAATACTTCGGAGTCAACATATTATGACCGTAGCGAACTGTTATACGACCCTTCAAAGGTTACACAGTTGTGCACCGAGGTCTATAGTTACTTGCCCAATGGGTTGGAAGGCATTGGGGGTGCCATGCATGATGCTGCTACCGACGATGCCATTCATATCAACAACACGGCTGCTATTCAGCGTTTTGTCAATGGAAGTTGGTCGCCCAACTATGTCGTTGATGATGTTTTTGCCCATTACTACAAGGCAATTCACGACGCAAACTTCTATTTGGAAAACTGTCTGGGCCTCACTTTTGAGGATTGGAAATATACAGATGGCTTCCAAGACACCTATACAAGCTATCTCAATTACCAGTATGAAGTGAGATGTCTGCGTGCTTTCTACTACTTTGAATTGGTCAGACGTTATGGTAATATCCCGTTGATTACAAAGACACTCACTAAGGAAGAGGCAAAAAAGGCAGAGCCTGTTTCGGCAGAAAATGTGCTTCGTTTCGTCATTGATGAATGTACCGATGTGGCTCAACATCTTCCTGCAAAGACAACAACACTCCCCGGAGGAGCTGCCAATATGCAGCGTGTCAGCAAGGGAGTAGCATTGGCTTTGAAATCAAGAGCAACGCTCTACCTTGCCAGTCCGCTTTTCAATACCTCGGGAGATGTTGCAAAATGGGAGGCTGCTGCCACTGCCGCATTTGATGTTATCCGTCAGGCTTCAGCCTTTGGCTATGCCCTTGACGATGATTACAAGAACCTTTTCGGTGCCACCAACAATCAAAGTGCAGAGGTTATCCTTTGCCGTCCCGAGGGAAAGACTACGCACTTTGAGTCTGCCAACTATCCTATTGGAGTTGAAAAAGGGTCAGGTTATACCTGTCCGACAGAGAATTTAGTCAGCGCTTACGAGATGTCAGACGGCAGTTCGTTTGATTGGAACAACCCGGTACAGGCAGCTGATCCCTACAAGAACCGTGACCCACGTCTTCAAATGACTGTTGTGTTCAACGGAATGCAGTGGCCTGCGAAAACACCCGTAGAGACTTATCATGGCGGACGTAACGGACAACCACTTCTCAATGCGACAACAACAGGGTATTATCTGAAGAAATATCTCAATAACAAGGTGATATTTGAGGCTGGAAAGAATACAAACAGCTTCGATCACAACTGGATATTGTTCAGATATGCCGAGATATTGCTGAATTATGCAGAAGCAATGGCCGAGGCCTATGGCCCAGATCAGGTGGTAAGTCCGTTCACAATGAGTGCACGTGAGGCCGTAAACCTTGTCCGTTCCCGCAAGAATGTGAAGATGCCTAAATTCCCGACAGGAATGTCAAAGGCCGATTTCCTTGCCCGTTTACGCAATGAACGACGCGTGGAACTGGCTTTCGAGGGACATCGTTTCTGGGATTTGCGTCGCTGGAAAGCCCTTGGTGACATGAAGGATATCTATAAAGTGAATATCGAAAAACGGGCTGATGGCACGCTGACTTTCGCAAAAGAAAAGCTCTGCACGTATGAGATAACCGACAAGATGTATTTCTATCCCATCTCGAATGCAGAACGCTATAAGAACACTAACTTGAAACAAAATCCCGGTTGGGGTGAGTAAGCGGAGTAATCTTTCTCTTGCTGTTTGTGTTAGTGTCATCAATTGACTTTACAAGTATCTCTAAATTCTTTATCTTTGTTTCGGGGGAGAGCAACTGTTTGCTTTCCCCTCTTTTGTTTTTTGTTGCAAACAACGATGCCGAATAAACTAAGATTGCATATGATTTCACAGTTGGCGTTCCTTTTGTTAAAATCAATCATGAATGTTTACAAATGCTTTCAAATCGTTCGCGTATTTGAAACGCGTGTTCTCTCCGCTCTGAATATGCGCCGTATTCTTTCAGTTTGCAATTCTTTGACTATCAACAAATTATGAGGTTTGACGCAAGATGCAGGGCAAAATCACATTGCCAGGCATTGCAATTTGCATCAAATTGCAATGTGATTTCAGTCACTTTACCGCCCAATATGACTGAGATGACCGTGCGATTTGCTGCAGATTACAAGGTCATTCGATGCAAAATACGGCTTCTCTCAACATGATTTCACATTGCTTCTTGACTTTAATTTCATAACTTTATGATAGACAACGGATTACAAACAATCAAAATACAGCACGTATTTTGAACGAGAGAGCCTGACATTTTGAATACGCGAGCTATGCAACGGCTATTGTAAAGTTTCTTGAAAGAAATTAACCTATAATTCGTTACGTAGGATGATACTGTGCCATATCAAATGCTTTCGCGCGTTTCGTGCAATGGATGACAGCAGCGCAAAAGCTTATCTACAAGACCATGAATTGCATGAAACGCGCGAAAGCGTAGGAATATCCCGATAAAGAAGACTACAAGAAGGTGATCTGACCAAAGAAATCGGGACGATGAAAGTCGGGAGATGCCACGTCAATCGGGTTCCAAGAGAGGAAATGAGGACGCGAAGTCTTGTCACCGCACTTATAGAAATTGGCACGCATCTGCTGTCCAGACAGGTCAACTAAACGGTGCCGGAAGAATGAGGACACGGGAACGACCAACGAAAGTTCCCAAGCCTGCGCCCCATTCTTCGTGTCAAAAGGTGTTCTTCCAAGTGAAGCCCAACGGTCAATCTGGCCGAGTAGTGCAACAGGTGCAGGTGTTCTGTGCTCTCGTGTCTGTCCATTGCAAAGCAGAACTGTACCGATACAGTTGGTTTCAAGATTGTAATAGCCTCCTTCTGCATCGGGACTGACAAAGAATTCACAGCATGAATCCTCCCACACGGGACCGAGATCATTGCCCGAAACAGCGCGTACACTATCCTCTTCTACCCGATAATGAATCATGATAGCATCGCCTTTATGGGCTATGGCAAATTCAACATGGGGGCAATAAGGGTAGTCTGACGGCCAATCTACAGTGTCTATCTTGTGATATTCAACTTTTTCGGTCTTGAAAAGAGAGGGAATATCAGCAGCTTTCACCTGCTGACAATCTAAACGTTTTACTTCTATTTGTTTCATTTCTTTAGGATTTTATGCTTTACTCCACTACTTTCTTTAAGGTCTGTCAGCAGGTTTTACACCGAATTTCGAAGGCTTGCTGCCCATCATAAACTCTAATTTGCCACCGCGAACGATATCCTTGAAGTCGATATATGAACGGGTATAGGGCTTCCCATTCAGCTTAACGCTCTGGATATACATGTTTTCTTTGCTGTTGTTATGCGCAATAATCCGGAATGTTCTGCCCTTACCAACGTTCATGGTAGCCTCATCAAAGAGTGGAGAACCAAAGACATAACGACCTCCAGCAGGTTCAACTTGATAGAAACCCAAGGAAGAAAGGATGTACCAAGCAGACATCTGACCCACATCTTCATTACCACTCAGACCATCAACGTTATCATGATACATCGTATTGAGCACCTCGCGAACACGCGAAGCGGTTTTCCAAGGCTGACCGGCATAGTCATAGAGATAGACAATATGGTGGCTGGGCTCGTTTCCATGCGCATATTGTCCGATCAAACCCGATATATCAGGGGAAGCATCTTCGCCCATGTCGCCCTGCACAATGAAAAGAGAGTCGAGCTTGTTTGTAAAGGGTTTGTCGCCACCGAAGATTGAAATGAGACCGTGAACATCATGAGGCACGAGCCAGATATACTGCCATGCAGTGCCTTCTGTATAGTCGTCAGCACGGTGAATGGTCTTGAATGGGTCGAAAGGTTCGCGGAAATGGCCCTTGGAATCAATGCCCCGCATGAACTTAGTCTGCTTATCGAAGTAGTAATCACGGTAAGATTGGCTGCGTTTCAAGAAGTACTTATAGCCTTTCTCGGCCTTTAACGCCTTGGCTAATCTTGCAATACAGCCATCAGCCAAGGCATATTCCAAGCCTTTGGCTACGGTTTCATGAGTGGGGTCAAGGTCGCAAGGAAGATAACCATACTTTTTTAACAAGTCCAAACCACGGTCGCCGAAGAGCTGTGTCTTCTTAGCTGCATCCAAAACTGCATGCTTATCCACGTCGAAACCCTTCAAGGCAATGTCTACAAGCACAGGAATACCAGGGTTACCCACCATGCAATCAGTTTCATTCCCCTCTAAATACCACACGGGAAGACGGCCTTGTTGCTGGGCGATATGCAGCATGGTTTGTGCAATGTCGCGTTGTTTTTCGGGATGAATGAGCGTCATCAGCGGGTGAGCAGCACGATAAGTGTCCCACAAAGAGAAGGTGGTATAAGGCGTGAAGTCACCGTGATAGGTCTTGCCATCAGCACCTCTGTACTCGCCATTCACATCATTAAACACCGAAGGTGCAGTCATGGTGTGATACAAGCTTGTGTAGAAAATGCGTTTATCGGTAGCGTTGTTGGTATGGATATCAATCTTTCCCAACTCCTTGTTCCATACCGTCTGTGCATCAGCCACAACGGTATTGAAGTTCCAATTGGGCGATTCTTGGTGTAAATTCTTACGGGCATTGTCGATACTTACACTAGAAATGCCCACTTTCACCATGAGCGGTTGACCAGTAGGTTGAAACGAAAGCACGCTCAAAGTATCGCCCTCCATAACCTGATGAGTGATAGGTTGCGAGAATTCGGCTACGAAGAACACACGTTGGTCCTTAGCCCAACCCGTTGAAAAGCGTGTACCTACGACGATATTCTGTCCCTCTTGCTTCATAGAGCAGGCTGTCATCTTGTCCCAACCAATACCTTGCGACAGGTCGAGCACTACTTGTTCCTGCTTCGCATCAGCAGGGAAAGTGTAGCGATGAAAAGCAGTTCGCTGTGTAGCGGTAAGCTCAACGCGCACACCATTGGCCAAAGTTACGGCATAATACCCCGGCGTTGCATACTCAGCTTTATGTGAGAACTTCACCTCGCGCTCGTTGTTTTTCGTCACCGGAAGCAAGGCAATGTCGCCCAAGTCGCCGATACCCGTGCCGCTAAGGTGCATCTGTCCGAAACCAACAAGAACAGAATCGCTGTAATGATAGCCTGAACACCAATCCCAACCCTGCTTCTTCTGCGTCGGGCCGGCTTGGATATGACCGAATGGAACGTTAGCTCCGAGGAACACATGTCCATGCCCTCCAGTGCCCACAAAGGGATTGACATATTGCGTATAGTCTTGCATCGTGGGCTGAGTTGCAGCTTGTAAGCCTGCAACACCAGCGAGTGGGAGCATCAGTCCCAATAACATTTGTTTCATACTGAATATCATTTAGTTACTGATTTCTATTTATCTGTTTTTGTTTTCTGTTGTAACCGTTTTGCGAAATGGGTCATATTACCGTGTGAAATGCGTCATATTAGAGCGTAAGATGAGCCATATTAGCGCGTAAGATGAGGCATATTGCAAAACCGTTTGAGCGATATGGTTTTACCCTATGGTTTATTCTGTCAGGCAAACAGGCCCTTTTTTCACAACTGTGTTGGGCGTATGCTCTTGCCCTTTCCCTGTAATCAAGTCTTTGAGCGGTATGGCTTGGAATGTCATCTGTGCTACACTGCTCTCATAAAGAATGCCTACGGTTTCGCGATCTATCATCGTAAGACAGCTATATCCCCAGCCATAGCCATCATCTAACAGCACTTGATGCTCGCTTTTCCATGTCTTTCCGTCATCGAAACTCATCTTAATAGTGATGTTTTTGCGTTCCTTTGGGTCGTTAGGATTAGCAAAAAGCAGGATATTCTTACCCAAGACATTGTCCTTGGCACGCACACTGATGAGGCTTCCCATGCAGATTGGCTCTTGCAAAGCCTTGATGTTAGAAGAGTGTTCCTGCCATGTCTTACCCCAATCACGTGTGGTATACACCGCCCTTCCACCGCCACTCTGGTTCCGCATGTTGAGCATAAGTTCGCCATTAGGCAGTTCTGCCACCTGCGCTTCAGTGGTGTTGTTGCATGCCGGCTCCGAAATAGCCCATGTTTTTCCATGGTCTTTGCTATACATGATACCTGCATGAGGCACTCGGTTCTTATCAATAAACTGCATGGCAAATACTAATGTGCCGTCTTTACAGGTGATACCACGGCCTGGCCCTTGGAAGAAGAAGTACCATTCCGGGTGCTTCAGCTGTGCTGTCAGATTGATAGGAGCCGACCATGTGCGCCCATCGTCGGTGCTTTTTGACATCATTAATTGTGCCGTATGATACTTGTCCATACCCGGTTGTGAACTTACCCACGCCCTTTGATTACCCATTCCATGAGTCCAAGTGCCTACAACCCAAATGGTATTATTGGTGTTATCCACCAAGATTGCAGGGTCGCCGACACCGTTTTGGGCAGCAGGAAGACCGCCATTCTCACCAAAAGCCAATGGCAGACGCATGGGTTCCCATGTTTTTCCATTATCAGTGCTGCGGCTTAATCCTACATCTATGTGTTCTTGTAGGTCGACACTGCTGTTATAGCGCACGTCATAAACCCCAAGAAGTGTACCTTTATTTGTCGTCACTAAACCAGGGATACGATACGCAGAAACGCCATCATCACCCGCATGACGCACACCTATGCCCATTCTTCGCTCCATATCGGGAGTTGAGGTGTTGACAAGTGGCAGTGCTTTTCCGTCGGCAACAGCCTTTGAAAGCACGGCTTTCAACTTTGTTTTAACTGGCGCATTGGGCTGCATTTCAATGCTCACCCAGAAATAATTTACGCCTGGGAAGAGTTGTTGTTTGGCTTGTAATGTGAGATGATGTGCTGTAGGTTTGAGTTCACTTCGCAGCACGACATACGATGGTATGGCACGTAAAGTCTTGCCAGGTGTAAAGTTTGTGATGTAATCTACAGGCGCAAAGCGCATCTTTTTGCTATGTTGCCGAGCCTCGGTACCCCCATAATAGAGACGGATTATCTTCACTTGATTGATTGGGAAGGCCTTGTCAAGGTCGACTTCAACGTTATCCAACGTCTTAGTTTCCGTGGCATCAAGTCGCATCAGCAGCAATATATTGTCGTGACGCTCTATGAGAATAGGCACTTGGGGCTGCTTAATAAATAAAGTGTCGGCTGCTTTTGCATGAAAACTGCCTAAAAGAAGTAACGCAAGAAGTATCTTTTTCATATGCTATTTATTTTCGGTTAATGATAATTTCGTCTGTAAAGAGCCAACTGTCAGGCTCATGAAGCTGCGCTTTGATATGCACATAGCGACCTTTGGCATGCCCTTTCCAACGGTAAGGATAAATGAGATAGCCTGCAGAAGGTTGGATATCACAAGTTGTTTTGTCGATTTCAACATAGTCTTTTCCACCTGCCGACACACCAATTTGCACTGAAGCAGGGGTATAAATCATGCTGGCAGGCTGTTGCATGAAGTTGATTTCAATGTCTTTAATATCTGTAACCTTTTCCATATCTATGATGACTTCCACGCCTTTAGGGTCGATAAAGCCTTGCCATCTACCCTCGATATATCCCCAGTTTCCACCGCGTCCATTGGTCAAAGTGCTATCACCTTCGGCACGATACTTCGGTGCATACTTACTCAGATAGATCACTCTTTTGTTCAAAGCCTCATGGTTAATGCCGGAAACAAATTCTTTTCGCTCCCCAATCTCATGGGTCAAATCGAAAGTGTTATAGCCTTTCTGCTGTAAGAAAGCAACGGCATGAAGTGCCCGTTTACAGAACTTTGCATAATCCTTAGGGCCATTTGTCCATCCAATCTCAGCCAAAGCTAAGGCTCGGGGATAGAGCATGTACTCCAAATGTTGGGGAGTTGAGATATATTCTGTCCACACATTACCTTGCAATCCCTCAACAAAAGCTTCGGTTTGTGGTGTCCTGCAACTATCAGGAAGAGGCTCATAACCATACGTTTTCTCAAGTGTTACGAAGCCACCTTGTGCCTTTGGCTGTGTCATTGGTGCGTCTTGATACATGTCGAGATAGCAATATTCTCCGGGAGTCATTACAACCGGATGTCCTTTTCGTGCAGCTTCGAGTCCTGCTTTGAAGCCTCTCCACGACATGACAGCGGCATTTGGTGCGAGTTTTCCTTCCATAATCTCATCCCAACCCATGAGTCTCCGACCATGACTGTTGAGAAACTGCTCTATCTTTTCTGTGAAATGACCTTGCAATTCGGCTGTTGTCTTGAGCCCGTTTGCCTGCATCTCACGTTGACAATCGGTGCAAGTGGCCCATGTTTTACGCTCTGCTTCGTCGCCACCAATATGAATATAAGAGGAAGGAAACAGCGCCATAACTTCCATAAGCACATCTTTCAAGAACTGATAGGTGCTGTCTTTGCCCACACAGAAATCGGATTGACCATGCACCTTGCCTCCACATGCAAGCTCTGGATAGGCCCATAGCACTTCATTACTATGCCCAGGCATTTCTATTTCGGGTATAACCGTGATGTGTCGGGCTGCAGCATAGGCCAAAAGATCGCGCACTTCATCCTGCGTATAATAGCCTCCGTAAGCACCGGGAGCTTCTTTTCGGCAGAAAGTTCGGTCACCGTTGTTCCACCATTTTTCCCAGTCTTCCTGTGTTCTGTAGGCAGTTTCTTCCGTCAGACGAGGGTATTTCTTGATTTCCAAGCGCCAACCTCCACCATCAACCAAATGCCAATGGAAGCGATCAAACTTGTAATAAGCCATTGCATCAAGCTGTTTCTTGAGCACATCTATAGGGAAAAAGTGGCGCGAACAGTCTATCATGATGCCTCGGTAGGGGTATTTGGGCTGGTCGGTAATGGCTATATAGGGAAACTTCCCATTCTCTTCGAGTTGTCGAAGCGTTTGCAAACCATAGAAAAATCCCATGGGTGTGAGCGCTTCTATCTTCACTCCATGGTCGGAAATGCGAAGATGATAACCTTGAAGCCGCACACTATCCGCTGCCACTTGAGCCTGCTGGGGTGTTCCTGTGCATACCAACTGTAAGAAACAGCCACTATCTTTGTGTACAGAACGTTTCTTTTTAACATTTAATTCTTGGCTTATCGACTGCGGGATGTAATCTTTCAGTAGGGCTATATCTTTTCCATTGAGATTGGACATGATACCTTCCAACTGACTTGAAGCCAACGTTCCCTTACCTTTAACTATACTTTGGGGCTTCGGAATGATGTTTTGTGCGCGGGTTTCAAAACTAAAACACGCGGTCAACAAAACTATTACACCTAATTTTACGTATGATTTCATTTCATCAAGATTGGCTATGCGTGGCGTCTTTTGAATGATACGCCACGACAATCGCCATTATTTTAATGTGAATTTCAATGTACCCGCCTTCACCAAGTCATTGTGACTGATGCGATACTGATGCCAAGGCTTACCACCAACTTCAATCTTTTCAATGCGGACAGTATTAGGATTGCTTCGCAGAGTCTCGATAACAAGTTTGTCTTTACCCCATTGTTTTTCATCAAGATGAAGGGTTATCTTGTCGAATACTGGTGAGGTCAGCGTATAAGCCGGCTCACCCGGGCAATCAGGATAGAAGCCCATCATGCTGAAAAGCGCCCAAGCCGACATGGTTCCTGTGTCATCATTGCCGGGAAGTCCCTCGGGACTATTCTTGAAATAGGTTTGAAGCAACTGGTGAGTGAGCACCTGTGTGCGCCATTCTTCGCCCTTAAAATAAGAGAACAGATAAGGATAAGCAATGTTAGGTTCATTAGTTGGGTCGTAGTTTCCTCTGTCAAACACCGACTGAAGCTGTTTAACGAAACGCTCTTTTCCACCCATCAACTTGGCCAGTCCATAGACATCGTGGGGCACATAGAATGTATAATTCCACGCATTTCCCTCATGGAAACCCGGAGAAGGTTCCCAATTGGCCCCTTGGAGTGGATTAAACGGACTGTAGAACTTGCCATTTGGAAGAATAGGACGCAGCATATTGAACTCCTTACTAAAGTAATGGCGATAGCCCATCGACCGTTTATAGAACAGCTTTGCATCGGCTTTGTGGCCCAAAGCATTGGCCAAGCGCGACAAAGCATTGTCAGCAATGTAATATTCCAAAGCATGTGACACCGAATTATCAAACGAATCGCGCAACGAAACATAGCCCTTTTCCACATATTCGTTGTTATCCGGACGCAAGGGATTGCTTTTTTCGTCTGTCATTGCACCCTTTTTCATGGCTGTGTAGGCCTTGTTGATGTCGTAACCACGCAGCCCTTTCAACCAGCAGTCAACGATAACAGGGATTGAAGGGTCGCCTTCCATCGTATAAGTCTCACGTCCAAAGAGTTCCCATTTAGGCAACCAACCGCACTCATCATACATGCTGATCATGCTTTTAACCATGTCTCGTTGACGATTGGGAAAGATTAGAGTCATGAATTGATGCAGGTTGCGGTAAGTATCCCACAGGGAAAATACCGTATAGCGATTGCCCTCGCTCTGTTTCAACACACGACTGCTCTCCATAGCAGGGTAATCTCCGTTCACATCTTGCAGGATATTAGGATGTATCAACGTGTGGTACAGTGCGGTATAAAAGATAGTTTGCTGATCTTTTGTACCTCCTTCAACTTCTATACGCTTGAGATCGGCGTTCCATTTCTGCCGTGCTTCCTGTGCAACAGCATTGAAATCCTTGCCTTGTTGCTCTACGTTCAGGTTCTCACGTGCATTGGCAATGCTCACAAACGATACGCCTATCTGCACCTCTATGACTTCGTTCTCGGCAGTATTGAAGTTCATATACACACCGATATCATCGCCGGCAATCTCTTTCTGATAAGCCGTATAGAGCTTATATTGCCCTCTATCGGGGAACCATTCAGCCTGTTTGTCAGGCCGTTCACGCTGTTTCTTCCAATAACCAGCACTCTCCGGCACCTTATTTACACGCATAACGAAGTAAATAGGGAATACAGCTTGGGCATAATAACAAAAAGCTCCCTGCAACTTAAAGCCTTCATATTCCGTCGGACTCACCTGTTTTACCATTGCCCCGCTTTCTTTTGTGAGTCCTTCTCCTAAGTTAAGCAACAGATGGCTGGCTCCTTTAGGGAACGTGAAGCGTTCAACTGCAGTGCGGAGCGTAGCCGAAACCTCAGTCTTTACACCGTGTTTTACGAGGAAGTTGCTGTAATAACCCGGGCGAGACACCTCATCTTTATAGTGACTTCCATATTCGCGATAGTCAACATTGAGTTTTCCTGTGGTAGGCATCAACAGCAAAGAACCCACATCGGGACAGCCCACACCGCTGAGGTTGACATGGGAATAGCCCGTGAAAAACACATTATGAAACTCATAGGGCGTCGACCACCAGCGTGAATCTTTGTCACATTTGTTTTCATCGGAGCCCATGACATTGAACGGAACGACCGACATGAGTCCGTTAGGGCAAATGGCTCCGGGGTTGGTTGTACCTAAATTAGAAGTGCCAATAAAGGTGTTTACCAAGTCAACAGGTTCAATTTCAGATGCACGGGCTGTCTGTAGCGTACCTAAATTGCACGCTATACACAAGGCAATGATGAGGTTTTTCTTCATAGTGTAAAGAGTTAAAAGCTAAAAGAGGTTTGCAGTTCGGTTACAAATATACGAATATTGTATGAGAAACACATACACTTGGCGCAACAATATACGATATATCATCATGCGAAGGGATAACTGTTGCGGGATAATGCACCCTGCATTACCCCGCAAAAACGATGTTTATTTCAATATGTTGTTCTGCTTAATGAAGTCAACAATCTCGCGAATATAGCCAAAGGACAATCCTACAACAGTGTCGGCTGCCCCATAATACACGGCCACACGCTCGTCATCGTGGAGTGCAGCACATGGGAACACCACGTTAGGCACGTCACCCTGAAGCTCATAAGGAGCGTTCGGAGCCAGGAGATAAGGTTGAGTGCGATAGAGAACTCGCTCCGGATGCTCCTTATCCAGAATGGCCGCACCCATCGAATAGCGATAACCGTTGCACGTTGTGATTACGCCATGATAGAACAAAAGCCAGCCTTCATCGACCAAGAAAGGCACGGGACCGGCACCTATCTTGGTACATTGCCATGCACTTTGTGGGAAAGGCGTGGGTGACATCACACATCTATGCTCGCCCCAATACTTCATGTCGGGGCTGAAACTAAGGTAGATATCGCCGAACGGCGTATGACCATTGTCGCTCGGACGGCTCAACAAGGCATACTTCCCATTAATCTTTTCGGGAAAGAGTACGCCATTTCGGTTGAAAGGAAGAAAGGCATTCTCACACTGATAGAATGTCTTAAAGTCGAAAGTATAGCCAATACCTATCGTTGGTCCATGGTAACCGTTGCACCAAGTAATCCAATAGCGGTCTTCAATCCATGTGACGCGTGGGTCATACTTATACTCTGATTCAATCATCTCTGTGTTCCCAGCTTCGAAGACAATAGGAGTTTCATTGATTTTCCAATGAATACCGTCATCACTGAAGCCTGCAAAGATGTTCATCTGCACAGCTTTGTTGTCGCAACGGAACACCCCTGCAAAGCCTTCTCCAAATGGAACGACGGCACTGTTGAAGATACTGTTCGACGTTGGAATGTCATATCGATGGATAATGGGGTTCTGACTGTAACGCCACATCACGTCCTTACAACCTTGAGGACGGTCTTCCCAAGGCAGAATGTCTTTTAAGTTTTTCATTATAAAAATGTTTTTACGTTTTTAGTTCTGTGAATTTCAGCATGTAATAATGCATAACAAAGGTAATTCTTTTCTTTGATAAAACTCTTGATTTATTAAACATTAAGCCGTCAAAACACTTCTTAACTCTTTTAAACAGACATGAGGAAGACTGTTCATCAAAATGTAACAAAGGCTTTAGCAAAAGGCTATCTGTAGCAAACTAAAAGCAGGAGAAGACAAGAAACTATGTTCAATGAAATGACGATGCCACAGAAAGGAGAGGCTCGGACAAAATACTTCAAGGAGTTGTTTGCTTAAGATTAAAATCTATTTTATTCTTTCCTAAAAATATTTACAAATGCTTTCGCATAACTCGCGTATTTGAAACAGGAGTCTTCCTCGCTCCAAATACGCGCTGTATTTTGGCATTTTACAACTCATTGGCTATCAAATCATTATAAAACTCAAGCCAAAAAGCGATGTAAAATCACACTGAAATATGCTGTGTTTTGCATCAAATAACCTTGCAATCTGCATCAAATTGTGGTGCAATCTGCATCAAATCGCATGGTCATTTCAGTCATATTGCGCGATAAAGTGACAGAGATTGAAAGATAAAAGGAAAGAACCGAGGATATCGAAACCATTAAATGGCTTCATAGATGCAAAGAAAGTGGTCTTTCATTTCTATTTGGTCATGTTGAAAAGGGGCAAAAAACAGGATATAAAATTTACAAAATCACAATTCCAGAGGAACTGTTTTATAAAATTACAACGCCTTGAACAGAAGTTGTCAAAAGTGCTGTTAAATTCAAAAAGATAGGTAGAAATGCATCCGTCAGCAGCAAGATACACTGTGAGTTCATGGCTTACAAAGTTTCAAAGAAAGGCTGAAGCCTGTAAATATAACCTTGACAGCCCTCCTTTTTACGTCTAAAATAAAGGAATATCCTGCTGCTGTTTAATGCAGGATTTCCTTGAGTTTCTTTTCATAGGCCTTTGCATAAGCCATATTCCCGATGTCGTTAGGGTGAGAAGCCTCTATCATGGCATCTTCAGTAAATTCAATCTCTTGACTGTTCTGATAGTAGATACCCTTCACTCCCGCCTTGAGCAGCGACTCATAAGCTGCCCGCAATGCTTTATTGGCACTGCGCATGCGGTCTTCAGCATGCGGATTAAAGGTGATGTCGGGCTGCGGATAGCTCTCTGACAAAAGGATAGGTGCATTGCTTTTTCGACGTAACTGATGCACACCTTGCGTGATGCGCTTGATGATTTCTTCATCAGTGAGCCTGTAACTGTTGGGGATTGGGTCAATGATAAACAGTTTGGCATCAATCTCACTCAAAGCTTTGAACAGTTCAGGTTCCATTAAACAAGAGCCGGAGAAGCCCATATTCACAATGTTATAACCGGTTTGTCGTTGGAGAATATTGGTCCACATGAGCCCCGGACGCGACGGAGATGCACCTTGAATAATAGAAGAACCATAGATGACTATGGGGTTATCGGTCCTCACAGGGCAGAAATTAAAGGTTGCTTCTTTCTCAACACCAACCTTAAGTGATGTCAAAGTGCTGTAAGGTGGAAGATATAATTCATAAGTTCCCTCGCCAGTTTCAAGCTCACGGAAAGCAAAAGAGATTGTGTCAGGGCCCCAATTCCACTGCATGTGGTTGCCAATCCAGTGCGTATGGCCATTGTTATTTGTCGCATATAGGTCTATTCCTGCCTGATTGAGCCTTGACATATTGGGCAATTGAGGAGCATTAACCACGGTATATTTGAACTGCAAGGTTCGCGAGTTCGTAGTGAATCTTATGGTTAGTCCTGCTGCATTCTGCGACAGTTTCCACACTTTCTCGGGCATATTCTTCTGCATACGATTAGGCAAACGGGTGTAGGTTCCTTGCAGTTCGCTATCCCAACCTCTACCGTTAATACATGATTGGGGGGCTTTCACGGGGTCGTACCACGCAAGAGTCTGTGCCCCTGCATGCAACGTGCACAGGAGGAGCACAATAATGTAGATTGTCTTTGCTTTCAAAGGCTTCATAGATAAAAGAGTTTTAGATAGCTACGAAACAAGAGGCTCAATGTCAACAGCCTATAGATACGTTGAACATGAGCCTCCGGATGAGGTTATCGGGCAGCAAACTGTTGTTCTCCCGACTTCTGAAAAGAATGATGTTTACCAGTCAGATCTGTTGTGATTGAAACGATTTGGCCAGAGGTGGAGTGCATAGACATAGTTGTGGAGATCATAAATCTTTGCCATGTGGTCTGCACGTTGCTTGAAGTTATTGAAATCTTTCTTATCGGTTGGCGTCCACTGTACCTCACAAAGGGCCGCCATACGGGGCAACACGGCATATTCGGCACGGTTTGGATAAGCCACATATTCGGTCCAAAGGTTTCCCTGTGCACCCAGAATATGCTTACGGGAGTCTGCAGACATCGTTGCAGGTGCAGGGTCAAGGCTGTAGACTTTCTCTACTGTGAGAAGTGCATGCTGGCCTTCCGGCTCTGTTTCCTCGTTTTTATTCTGCTTATAGTCAAAGTAACAGTATGACGTGGGGCTCATAATGACATCATGACCCAACTTCGCTCCACGCTCTCCCGGCTCGATACCACGCCAGCTCATGATAGTTGCACTCGGGTTGATATCGCCATCAAGGATTTCATCCCAACCGACAATCTCACGTCCCTTGCCGTTGATGTATTTCTCAACGCGGTTGGTAAAGTAAGCTTGCAGCTTGTTCAATTTCAAGTTATTCTCGTCAGCAACCTTCTTACATTTAGGACATTCTCCCCAGCGTGTGGTCGGAGTTTCATCACCACCAATGTGGATGTACTTGGCAGGGAAGATGTCGGCAACTTCATCAATGATATCATTGACAAACTGATAAACCTTTTCATTCCCCAAGCAGAGCACGTCCTTATAAATGCCCCAAGCGTGACCGACCTCATAAGGCCCGCCTGTACAACCAAGTTCGGGATAAGCAGCTAAAGCTGCTTTCATGTGACCAGGCATGTCAATTTCAGGAATAACGGTGATATGACGCAGGCGTGCATACTCCACAATCTCCTTTGCCTCTTTCTGTGTATAGAAACCGCCATAGGGCTGTCCGTCATCAACATCAGAGTTATGCCCCATGATTGTACCTGTGCGTTTGGAGCCAATCTCTGTCAACTTTGGATACTTCTTAATCTCAAGACGCCACCCCTGATCATCGGTAAGATGCCAATGGAAGACATTCATGTTGTGAAGTGCCAGTAAATCTATATACCGCTTCACGAAATCAACAGAGAAGAAATGACGTGAGCAATCAAGCATCATACCGCGATAAGCAAAGCGAGGTGCATCGGTAATCTCTGCAGCCGGAAGCATAACAGGCTCCGCATTTGCTGCATTCATGATAGGCAATGATTTGCGAAGCGTCTGAATACCATAGAAGATACCAGCGGAAGTACGTCCGCTGATGACCACTTTCTTAGCCGAGACAGAGAGTTTGTAGGCCTCTTCTCCCTGCATTTTCGGGTCAAGCACGAGCATGATTGCCGGCGTTTTCACCTTAGCAGAGTTGTTGACTGTAAGCGTCAGCCCCGTTGTTTCCTTGATATAGTCGCAAAGGAAACGTGCATTTTTCTGCATCAGTTCATCAGACGAGGTACAGATAATCTGTGTTGTCGGCAACAGACTGAAAGGCTTACCCTTACTCATCGTAATCTTCTGAGGCAGCGGAATTACGTGATAGTCGGCTTCTGCTGCGCTAACCTGTAACAGAGAAGCGCAGAGAGCAACTATCATTAACATTCTTTTGTGCATAGATAGGTTTTTAGATTGTGAATGAATTACTTATATCTTATATTCTACGAAAGCCTCCATCGCCTCGTAACAAGCCAGTCCTAAATCATCATAGAGCTTGGCTGTGCCACGGTTGCGATCTTCAGAACGCTGCCAGAAGAGGCGTTCGTCATTGCCCAGGAATGGTGCACTTTCCATCTGGCTCTGGTGCTTAAGAATGGAATTACGCTTTGCACGAAGTTCTTCCGGACTCATTGGAACGCACATTTCGATATTTTCAATCTCCCATTCTGCCCATGCACCGCGATACATCCATACTCGGCAGTCTTTCAACCACTCTGCATTTGCCTCCTTCTCCATATCGAGAGCGGCAAGAACAGCATCGGTACACTTGCGGTGAGTGCCATGTGGATCGGCCAAATCACCAGCCACATAAATCTGGTTAGGCTTTACAGTTGAGATGAGTTTCCTGACAATATTCACATCAGCCTCACCCATGGGAAGCTTCTCTATCTTACCAGATTCGTAGAATGGCAAGTCGAGGAAGTGAACATGGTCAAGAGGAATTTGATTGAAAGTACAAGCTGTACGAGCTTCTCCACGACGGATAAGTCCCTTGATAGTACGTATGTCCTGACTGTCAATATCACCCTCCTTCTTATTCTTGAGGAATTGCTTTATCTCTTTATATTTTGATCGGATAATCTCATCCTGCTCGTTACCGAAGAGCTGATTGAAGCCATTGATGAAATGCATGAAACGTACAACTTCCTCATCACCGACGGCAATATTACCCGAAGTTTCATAAGCTACATGCACGTCATGTCCTTGCTGTACAAGTCTACGCAGTGTGCCACCCATGGAGATAACATCGTCATCAGGATGTGGTGAGAAGACAATGACTTTCTTTGGGAATGGATTAGCACGCTCCGGACGATAGGTGTCGTCAGCATCAGGCTTTCCTCCTGGCCATCCGGTAATCGTGTGCTGAAGGTCATTGAAAATCTTAATATTGGCATTGTAAGCAGAGCCATAGAGGGCTAACAACTCACTCAAACCATTCTCATTATAGTCTTTATTGGTCAGTTTAAGGATTGGTTTGCCTGTAATCTGGCAAAGCCATACAAGTGCTGAACGCACCAATTTATCTGTCCATTTGCAAGATGCAACAAGCCAAGGGTGCTGAATACGCGTCAGTTTAGCAGCTGCAGAAAGGTCAATAACTACGTGGGCATTGTTGTGAGTCTGCAGGAAAGAGGCAGGAACAGCATCTGTAATCTTACCTTCAACGGTTTCTTTAATGATATCAGCTTTCTCTTCACCCCAAGCAGTAAGGAATATCTTGCGTGCAGAAAGGATGGTATTAATTCCCATTGTGATAGAACAAGGAGGCACGGTCTCCTGCGATCCGAAGCTCATCTTCATCTCATCGCGTGACATTTCGTCAATAAGAATGAGACGAGATGTAGAAGTGAGGCTTGACCCGGGTTCGTTAGTGGCGATATTACCCATGCGACCTATTCCCAAAAGAATAGCATCTAAACCGCCAAGGCTCTTGATGCGCTGTTCGTAGAGATAACAATGCTCTTGCACATCATCCTGGCTGATGGTGCCATCTGGAGTATGGATATTCTGTTCCTCAATGTCAATATGATCTAACAGGCGTTCCTTAAGCTGATTGATGCTGCGATTAACGTTCTCAGCACTAAGTGGGAAATATTCGTAAGCATTGAAGATGATGACATTCTTAAAGCTCAGTTTCCCTGCTTGATATCTTTTAATCATCTCCTGAAAGATAGGAGTAAGCGAAGAACCAGAGCCTACGCCCAGAACAAAGGACTCCCCTCCCTGCTGTTTACGCTTGATTTCAGCTTCCAACTGATTGACAATACTCACACTTCCCTCCTCAATCGTTGGGAAGATATCGGTTGGAACTTTCTCAAAACGAGTGATTTCAGAGCGGTCTACAGCTGTAGCTGGACGGTAAAACGCTTCAGGTGTCTGGTTAAGTACGATTTGTGAACTTAAATTCAGTTTCATTATAGGTTCTCCTTCTCTATGTTTTTAAAGTATTTGTAAGTCTCGACGGTGAGTTTATCAGTAGCAGCCTCATCACAAACGATAATGCCATGCTCATGCATCTGCAGCGCACTGATAGTCCATTTCTGGGTTATACCACCTTCTACTGCAGCATGTAAGGCCTCGGCCTTATGGTGTCCGTTGACGAGAATCAGCACTTCCTTTGCATCCATTACAGTGCCGACTCCCACAGTAAGCGCGTGTGCAGGAACTTTCATCGGGTCATTATCGAAGAAACGTGAATTGGCAATGCGCGTATCAGACGTAAGCGTCTTGATGCGTGTACGCGAACGAAGCGAAGAACCCGGCTCGTTAAAAGCGATATGTCCATCAGGGCCAATGCCACCTAAGAAGAGATCAATGCCTCCTGCCTCGCGTATCATGTCTTCATAATGCTGGCATTCCGCCTGCAAATCCTTTGCGTTTCCATTCAGAATGTGGATATTTTCTTTCGGACAGTCAATATGATTGAAGAGTTTCTCTGCCATGAAAGAGTGATAACTCTGCGGATGATCCTCTGGAAGTCCCACGTACTCATCCATGTTAAAAGTAACAACGTTCTTGAAACTAACCCTTCCTTCCTTGTAAGCCTTTATCAGTTCTGCATACATCCGCTCCGGAGAAGATCCTGTAGGCAGTCCAAGCACAAAAGGTTTTTCCTGTCCTTTGGCAGCATTAATACGTTCAATCACATAGTTGGCAGCCCATTTAGACAACTGCTCGTAGTTGGGTTCTATGATTAATCTCATAATTTTTGGGTTTTAAAATGTTTATTTTGTTTGGGTATTTTATTCTGTCTCTTTCTCTGTTTTCATTCTATCTTCAACAGCATTAACTTTATTCATTCTCTGCTGTTGCCTTGACTTTCTTTGTGGCATCAGGATAAGTAAATGGCACAAACCATGTAATCAGCAGCGCTGGAATAGTACATACCAACACAACAAGGAAGAAATGTTGATATCCAAGCTTATCACTGATATAACCACTCATCATACCCGGCAACATGACTCCAAGGTTCATGATACCACTGGCAAAGGCATAATGTGCCATTTGGTGCTTTCCTGGTGCTACCTGCTGCATCATAAAAAGCGACAATCCCACAAAGCCAAAGCCATAACCGAAGTATTCCATAACAATACCTCCACCTATCAACCAAAGACTTTCCGGCTGATAAAGTGCCAAGAATGTGTAGGCTACAAAAGGAATATTAAATACCAATGCCAATGAGAACAAACTCTTCTGCAATCCTCTCCACGCGATATAATAGCCTGCAAGAATGGAACCTAAGACAAAGGCAGCAGCACCGAAAGTGCCATAGTATAGTCCTATCTCTTGTTCGCTCAATCCCAATCCTTGTTCCGCACGCGAAGCTTTCAGAAAAAGCGGTACAATCTTCATCACAAATCCCTCGGCAAAGCGATAAAGTATGATGAAGCAGATATAATAGACGATGTGCCGTTTGGTAAAGAAATCCAAGAAAACTTCGAGCAACTCATGCAGGGAGTCCTTGAGAGACACCGGCTCCTTGTCGGCTTCTCCTTTGGGATTAGGAAGCATGAAATAGTGATAAACGCCTACAGAAACCATGATTACTGCAATAATCAGCATGATTATCATCCAAGCTTTTGTCACACCGAACAGCTTAATAAATGTACCGGCGAGATAAACCAATCCACCTGTCGCTGCAATCTTGGCTATATTGTAAAATGCTCCCTGCCAACCAATCCAGCGTGCCTGCTCCTCATTGGAAAGCACCGATATATACGTGCCGTCTGCTGCAATATCATGTGTAGCACCGCTCATGGCAATCACCGCAAGGATGGCTATCGTAATGGCAAAAAAGGAAGGCAGATGAAGCGCAAAGGCTACTAATGCAAAGAGCACGCCGGTAAGCAGTTGAGTGAGCACAACAAAGAACTTCTTGGTCTTATAAATCTCCAAAAATGGGCTCCATAAAGGCTTCAGCGTCCATGGAACCATAATAAGCGAGGTCCAAAAAGCAATTTGAGCGTCAGACACGCCCATTCCTTTATACATCAGTGCACTGACCATATTGAGTACAACGAAAGGCATACCCATGGCAAAATACAACGTTGGCACCCATGTTGCAGGGCTATGCGGTCTTCCTTGTGAAGGTGTCTTTATCGCGTGATTCTTAGCTTTTAGATCCATTGATAATGTTAAAGTTATGATTAAAAGGCCCCCAAAGATACACATTTACCTCCAAATATCAATATATTTAACTTTAATTTACTACCTTAGATACTATTCAGGACAAGTCGTAGTCTGAAAATTCTTACATCTTTGAAACAAAAAGAAGCGCAGGCCGTGTTATCACAACACAGCCTGCGCCGAACATTAGGGAATAGCATATCAAAAGCGATATGCTATCAGGTATATTGTTTCTATCAAATGCCCTGCATTTTCATTCTCCAGCCTTGGGCTTTCACGCTTCAGCCTTGGGCTTAATCTCATACTCGGGCTTTTCGGTTGTTCCTGCCGCCCCTGGCTTCGTGGGCTTCTTCTCATAAAGAAATAGAGAACCGTCCTTGTTCAGGCCCACCCAAATTGTCTTTAGTTTGCCGTCGGGCAGCGTCTGGCCTTTCATGGCCAATTCGTAGTGGCGCTTCGTGCCCGTGCCCTCGGTCTTGCCGGTGAACGAAAGGCTGCCTTTTTCTATACCCAAGAGCTGCTCCAAGGCAGCGAAACCGGGTTTCAAGAGTGCCTCGTATTCGGCCGTGCGCTTGTTGCGGGCCGTCTGCGAGGTGCCGGCACGGTGGGCTAAAGTCAAACGATATTTATCAACAAGGGCATTATACTGCATGATGAGGTCGGCCAGCTTGGGTGTTTCGGGCTCAAGGTCATCCAAGGAATCCATGCGGCGGATGACGGCATTGAGGGCTTTGTCGGTTGCTGCGCGCAGGGCTTTCACATCGAATGTGCCCGAGGGCAACGTCTCTTTCAACAGTGAGCGATAGCGCTGTTCGAAATCAGAATTGGCCACGGAGAGTCGCATCACGCTGTTCGAGGCCCCGAGCTGCGTCACGGCGGGCGACAGTTCGGCAGCGTTCAGGTCGGTCACAAGGTTCTTGATCATTCCCGTTTCCTTGTCGTAGTTGGCCACGGCGAGTTTCGGATAGCGACTCATCACCTCGTTCATCTGCTGCGCCGACTTTTGCTTCGTCGTGTCCGCCGAATAGCTGTGCATCTCGATGAGCAGCTGCAGGGCGCGGTAAGCCTGGTCGCGCACGCGGTCCAATTCCTCCAAATCGGCCGTTCCTTCCTGCTTTCGCGGCAGGTTGAGCGCCTTGTCCTCCTCGGCCACGGCCGTCTTGAGCGGTTCCAACACCGCCTTGATTTTCTCAATGGCCGACTCTTCACACATCGCGATGACGTGGCCGGCAAACTGGAAGTGCTCCATGTTGTGGAGCCGATTTAAGTGCATTGTTTTTAGTTCCATAGTTTTTGTTTTTTATGGTTAGACATTAGTGGCAGCCGAAGCCACCTTTTTTCTGTTAAAGCTAAAATCTGTTGGTTATTTAAGAAAATATGCCGTCGTCGGCCGACGATGAGTAGTTTTCATCGTTTTTTGCATTTCGTCGGCCGACGACGAGCTTTATTTCGCATTTTTCATCTGTCGTCAGCCGACGATGAGTAGTTTTCGTCATTTTTTGTATTTCGTCGGCCGACGACGAGTGTTTTTTTGCTATTTCTGCATTTCGTCGGCCGACGACGAGCTGTATTTCTCATTTTTCATCGTTTTCTGCTCTTCGGGAAGCCCCGAAACACGATTTTCTTCGCTTTTCAGGGATTCCGCGCGAAAAGCAAGAGCGGAAATCATTTTTCTCGCTAATGAGCGACTCTGTGAGATAATGATTCGCGCTTTAATCTCGTACGGGGCGAACGGAGAACACGTCCGACCGAAGGTCGCTCTGCTGCGGGGACACCTCGCCCGAGAAGATGAAGCGCAGGTAGTAACCGTAGCCCACGTCGTTGCTCGGGACTGCCGACCGATAGTAGCCGAAGTAGCCCACGCCGAACAGCGAACCGTTTTCGCTGTTGCGATAACCCGAAGCGGGGAAATATACGGTGGCATCGGGAGAAGTGATTTTGTTGTTGAAGTTCCACCCGTGCTCCCAAGCACCGCTTACATTCATTGGCCCATTATTCTGACCATTCGTCGTGAAACCGGTGAAGGCGTTAGAGGCGGGCATGTGGAAACCGGCAGGACAAGGGTCGTAGATGGTCTTGACAACACGGTTGTCGTTGAGGCCTATCGTAGTGTTCTCCATCGACCAGAGGTTGCGCTGATTGTAACCGTCAAACCAACTTGAACCCCATATATATAAAGTCCCGGGATTCTGAATACTGTTCTGGATAGACATATTATTGCCGCCGTTCTTATTGAAAGTGCCTCCAAGAATATCATCTGTTCCAGGGAGCGCATCCTTGCGGCCGAACTGATAGAGGGTGTTGTAGCCTTCACGCAGGGCCCCATTGTTCTGTGTGATGGTGATGGTGCTTTCTTTATAGTTGCCACCATTCTTTTCCAGTTGCCGTACTTTCACTTTCACCTTGCGGGGAGCTGAATAAGTCGTAGTCTGCCATTTTGTATATTTCCAGCCGAGGGTTTCGTTGGTGAAGTTGTAATCTTTCTTTTGGAAATTGGTCACCTTCGTAGTCTTCAGCACGTTGGCCTCGGTGAACCACAGATGCCATGACCATACGACAACACCATCCTTGGTTGCGGCGATGACGGCGTTTCCGGTTTTGATCTTGTCTTTAGGAACACGGAACTGCAGGAACTTGCCATCTGCCGAGATGCCAAGACTTTCAACGAGCCCAGTTTCGTCAGCCCAAACGAGTTTTGCGCCATTGGGCTTGTTGGCGCCGCTGTTGGTCTGGGTTATCCAAGGGTCGGTGATGACTACATCATTATGGTCCTTGAAGTGCGACAGAATATTGGTGCCTGCATGGGTTGTCTTATACGCGCTTTCGTTCTTTTGACCGTTCTTGATAGCGTTGCCATAAACGAGCGGAATGCGATAGTAGCCCGGTGCGGAAATCACGTAAGAGTTGGCCGTGTTTTCAACCTGTTCGCCACCATTGGTTTGGTTGGCAAGGTTGTAAGGGTTGGAGTTGCTTCCTTTCTCTTCGGCATTCTTGAGGGCCTGGTTGCGATAGGCTAAGCTGTCTACGATGACTGTGGTCACCGTGGGCTTGCCCACCTCTGCATCCTTTCCACCAGCGCCTTTGGTCAGGCTGAGATTGGTGAGCCAACTGGGCTTGTTGGGGCTCTCTTCACTCCAGGTTTTACCGCCGTCAGTGCTTTCCTGATAGCTCACGACTTCCCACTTCACGGGTTGGAAAGTATTGGTCGTTGGGTCTTTACGATAACTCTGGACGGTGTAGTTGTTGGTGCTTGTGGTCTGGTCATAGGCGATGGTGGCAGGGTCGGTCGTCTCAATCTGATAATCCCAGTTGCTGTTCTTCTCGGTCATCATGTAGGTCTTTGTCGTACCGGCTTTCCACTCCTTGCCACCGATATTGGCGGTGATATGGGTGTTGTCGGAGAAGGTAATGACAATCTTTGCGCCTGCGGGCACGGTCTGCGGCACCATGAGGAAGGTGTTGCCGTCTTTCACGATGACGGTGTTCAGTGTGCCCGAGGTAGACGCATTGATGTTATCCAGCTTGAAGTTCTCCGTGCTGCCATGATTGCTCCAGGTCTTGGTGGTCAGGTTGTACTGGGCATTTTTGTAGACGCCTTTGAACTCGATGCTCTTGATGGTTTTGTTCCACGAGAGGTTTGAGCCGATACCGAAGCGGATGGCGGTCAGCGCGTGGTAGAACTTCAAGGGCACAACGTGGGGCGCTCCACCGGTGGGGGTGTAGGTGAGCACATCGGTTTCGGCTGTCATCAGGTCGGTTTGGTTGGCGATGTCGGTCGAAGCTTCAAAATCGATGTAAGGCATGCTTCCTTCTGTAGGTTGCACGAGTTTCTGACGCGTGTTCGTGCCGTCCATATAGGGATAAACGGCATAGAACTTCAAGGTGGAAGCTGCCGAAGTCCAAACCTCGGGCTGGAACATCTTACCGTCCTTATTGACTTTTTTGTTGTACCTTAATTCCGCAACACTATTATAAATTAAACT
>NZ_KV817515.1:0-1593 GCF_001814685.1 Prevotella sp. HMSC077E09
CGTGTGCCGGTTCCGTTGCCGGGTGTGGGGCGGCAGGCTCCACAAGAAGTATAGTCCTCTCTCCCGAAGCAGCTCTGACGGCAAGTCTGTGCTGTCTTGTGTCTGATGGAGTTCCGGCACGGCACGGAAGAAGACACAAGAGGGTTTAAGAAGTAGGACTGCTTGCATGAAAGATAGGTATGGACACCGCTGTATGGCGTGATAGCAGATACGATTGCAGCAGACATGAAAAAAGGAGACCCTTTTGAAGAGTCTCCCGTCTTTCGGAGTAAGGCTTTTACTTGGCCTTCTTGTTCTTCGCTTTAGGAGCTTCCTGCTTTTCTTCCCTGACAAAGGCGGTAACCTTTGTGGCGATGTTCTTCAGAACCGTGACGTTCTTACCGTCCTTGGTGTAGTTCTCCGGCTTGAAGAATCCCTCTACCGTAATCTCCTTGCCCTTCTTCAGCAGCTCCAAGGTAGCCGTATCGTCGTTCTTTACCCAAGTTTCAAGGCCTATGATCGAAGAGACCGTAGTGGTCTCGTTGCCTTTGCGTTCTGTGTGTTTGATGATGATACCGAAGCGTGCGATGGCAGCCTTCTCAAAGTTTTTAACTTCTGCATCCTTGCAAACATAACCCGTAACTGTGAAATTGTTCATTGCGTTCATAATTGTAATTTTTTAAGTTGATATTTATTTTACGTGCATAAAGGAGCAGGCAAGAGGAAGGTGTGCAAAGGCAAGGGATGACCGTTATTTTTTTCATCTCCGACCACAGAGTTTTTGGATCAGGAGCAACCGCACCCCAAAAACTTGAAAAAAATCACGAGGCAAGTCCCGGAGGGCGACCCTTGCGGAACACCGCTTGCGCTAACTTTGCAAAGGAAAATGGATGTCGGACTTATCTGAAAAATGAAAAGAACGCCATGAATGATTTGAAGTGAAGGGTAGCTGAAAGGATGAAACCAAGACCAGGAAGCTGTCACCGCTACCGGTATCGGTAAACACACTTGACCGCACGGGAAAGAAAATGACAGTACCTCTGCCAGGCCCTGAAACTTGGGTGAGTGAAGTCGTGCCAGCAAAGCTGCCGCTGCCGAAGAAGGGCAAGGATAGGTAAAGGGGTAAGCCGTCAGAGAACGTCCATGGACAGTAAGAGATACCATGATACAGTCTCGCTACTTGGCTCCACCGTCAGGGAGGAAGAGCGGAAGTTTCAAAGACAATGGTCGAAGAAAGCTGCAAGCCGTGCCATGGTAGGAGACGGAAAGGGATGTACTACTATAAGGTCTGCAAGGCAATCCGCATAGATGCATGTTCGTATAGCCATATATACGTATATACAGCTATACAAGAATGCACCTATATGACAATATGGAAATATAGGAATACGACAATAAAGATATGCCGCTATGTAGAAAGAAAGGTAAGTACTCTATATCCAACAATGTGGGCAGTGTCTGCAAGTCTCTGCCCTTCCGCTTTTGGGAGCTTTTTCCTGTGGCGTGCCGGAAGGTGAAAGCGACCCCGGCGGACAGGAACCGACAATGTCCTTGACATTCAATCCTGAAGGGAGCCGGTTCATAATCAGGGTGTGGGGCGGTAAGCCCCACCGA
>NZ_KV817516.1:0-19991 GCF_001814685.1 Prevotella sp. HMSC077E09
CACTTGAGAACTTGTTGTACACTTTTATTCCTCCTATCAAACCTACCACAGCACCGATGGCATAGATAAGCTTTGTACCTGGATCGAAGTAGGAGGTTACCATCTTTGTGGCTTCATTGATACCCGCCATGCCGTTGCCTTGTGCGTATGCTCCTATGGCGGTAGCCGTCAGGAACAGCATTGTGATTTTCTTTTTGTTGTTCATTGTTCTTTTTATTTTAAGTTGTTAAATGAATTGTTTTCTTTTAGATAGAGGTGGTAAGGGGTGGCTCGGTTTTATCGCATGACAGATATAGTTTGATTGTTTTACTTTTGAGCCACCCCTCGAACACTGTACAATATGAACAAAAACACTAGTTTTACAGATAGTATGAAAGTGGACGCTCGTCATCTTCTGAATCCTCGCTGTTGCAGCTCTCTACGTTTGAGTCTGTTTCAAAGTCAGAAGAAGAGCTAATATTACTTTCCTCCAATTCCGCTTCTTCCGCTTTGCGAATGGCAGCAAGTAGCTTTTGATGGTCTTGCTCCTGCTTGAGCGTTGCCTCCTTAATGTAGTCCATGAGCTGTGTGCCTCGTATCGCCTGCAGTGTTTCGTGAACGTCAGTTTCGTTTTCCTCATCGAGTGCATCGTCATTCCTGTGCCAACCGTTGACACGGATAATGTCCCTTGCGAGGATACTGGACGGTGATACTTCGGGCAGAGAATCGTCTGCTATCAGGCTTTCACTTCGTCCACCGATGTCCAATTCCAGTTCCTCACGGGCTATGGTGTCCTCATCTGGTTCGTCCATCGTATAATCGACATCCATCTCATTGTCGTCCTCCTCTGCGGTACTTCCTGCTTTTTCGGTCGCGCCCTGCCCTGTTTGGGTGTTTTGCCCTGCAAAAGTATCAGAAATTTTGGCTGAATTTTCAGACGAGGAAACAGCGGGAATTTCGGGGACAGACGGGGAAGTGAAAGGTTTGCTCCTGCCTACCAGAATATGGCGGGCACTGTCTATTTGCTCTTGGGAAACAGAAGGCTTGGGACTTTCACCTTGCTTGCCAGCTTTCTGTTTCGGGGTGTTCTTACCTGATAGGGCTGCTGAGTCTTGAAAAAGCCTCCACAGGTATGCGATGCCCAAAATCACCCAAACAACACCCAAGAAAAGGAGAATATCTAAAAGAACAGTTTCCATATTCACAGGTATAAAGTGTTTTTTAATTTCTGCTTGTCTGCAATCTCATTGATAAGCTCCTGATGAGTTTTGAGGTGATTGGTAAGGATATTCTCTATGTAAGCCGTCAACGTCGTTTCCGCCTTTGTATCGCGGAGAACATTGCGGAGTATGGTTAAGGTCTCTGTGTTGATCGTGAACCCCGATTTGTTTCGGGACCGCCTTGGAATAAAGAACTTGGCTTTGTAATCCTCCCATTGCTCCTCTGTACTTTGCAGCATAAAGTCAGCAAGGTAATCCGTATCTGTAAAATCCTTGCTGTCTTCCATAAGATGCTGAGTTCCGGACGCTGTTTTCTTTACCTGAGTGGGATTGTCCGTGTTGTCTTCCTTGGTATTCATGTCTCTTATGTAAACCTGAAAGAAAATGACACAGCAATATATAATCAGAAGAATATTGCTGAATACCAAGAATAAAATCAGAAAATCGTTTGTTGTCATAATATGTTATATTGTTATGGTTGTTTTACGCCGTTGTCTTGCCGTGGCATTGTTGAGCAGTTCCTTATGCTCTCTGAGGTGCTCACGCAAAATGTTGTCTATGTATGCAGCCATCGAGATCCGTTCACCCAAGTCTTGCAGCACGTTCCTTAGTACCTGCAAGGTCTCCACATCCATCGTGAAGGCTGTCTTTTCGCGGATACGGACAGCGTGAAAATAGCGTGTCCGGTAATCGTCCAATGAGAGTACCTGAGTCTCATGCGGCACTTTCCTTGCCCTTTCCGCATTCGTTTCTTGGAGGACGGGAGTATTCCCTTGAACCGGCATAATCTCCTTCGCCTCTTGTTGCTCGTTTTCTTCATCCTCATCGGGCGGGTCGAAGGCAAGCGTATCCTTGGGCTTTCCTTTCATCATGCCGTCCTCTGACATCTCCTTGAGCTTGGCTTCCAAGATTTTTCTCCGTTCGTCAATCCGTGCCATTGTCCGCCTCCTTCTTTAGTCTGATATGCGTGAGCAGGCTGTCAATCATCTCATCCAACCCCGTGCCTGCACGTTGGGCTTTGCCCGGAGCCAGATAAGTGGAACGGAATGCCCCACGAAAGCCGTATTGTTCCAACTCGTGACAGAAACGGTGGGCGGCATAGACGTGTTCGTCAAACAGCGTATAGCCCTCGTTCCTGATGTATTCGCTGTATTTCTCTATCAGCGTGCTCTTCACCCGTCTGTCCACCTTGTTCCAAAGGAGCATGACATCCTTGATACGCGCCCCGGTCATCGACACCCCCAAGTCCTGCATGGTCTTGGCATAGGCAAGGCAGGAGACCATTGACTGTACGTCGGCCTCGATGGGGGAAAGGATATAGTCCATTTCTAGTGAGAGTTCCAGCAGATCACTCGTCCCCGCATGCCCGGGAAAGTCGAAGACCACCAGTTCGAAGCGTTTCTTGGAATTTTTGCGGATATGTTCTTCAGCCTTGGCTATGGCACTCTTCGGGTCGGCCTTAAGAACACGGTAGGAAACACGTCCCAATGTTGAAAAATAGTTGTTCATCTGCTGGGAAACCAAGGGATCGCCCTCGACAAAAGTCTTTTCCCTTTGGCGGAGCTTATAAAAAGAGTCCTGCGAAAGGTCGCAATCCACGATGAAGAGTTCGATGCCTTTCTCATAATAGAGGATGCTGCTGACGATTTCTGCCAGCGTGCTTTTTCCGACACCTCCCTTCTGGGAGGAAAAGCCCAGAAAGATGGGCGATGTATTTGTCTGTTCCATTGCGATAGATATTTTATTTGTTGAACTGTCTTTTGGGCGATATGCCGTTTGAACGTTTGATTGTTCGATAGAACCATCGACAGTTTGTTTTATCGTTTGTCTTGCCGATCTGTCGGTCATTTGTTTTATCAATCATTTGTTCTATCAACCATTCGGTTTGTCAAGAGTTCGAGAAATCTACATCTCGAAATGTCGAACTATCGAGAAATCGAACAATCTATTTTCCGAACTTTTTATCGTCCTTTTTAACGTTTGTTCGAGTGATTGTCCGCTCGTTCTGTCTGCAAAATAAAAGCTTTTTCGATAGATTTTTCTATGCTTGTGAAATGGAGGGAAATATGAGGAAAAAGAGGGAATATGGCTGATAATGAGATATTTGGAAATCTGCCGTAACTTTGCAGGCGGATAGGGAACATGGAGGTAAACTACCCGAAGCGGACACCCTTACAGGTGGATGCTTCATTCGCATCAACTCTTGATACCAGCAAGGTGTGTCTTTGTCCGACAAACTCCGTTTCTGCCGACAAAGACCCTTGCCCCGAGGGGGGAGAGAATTACTCCAAAGTCGTAATTACAAAAAGGAAAGACAATGAATGATAAGATTGAACGATGGGACAGATGGGACACCCGTCTTCCCAATCCCAAAGACCAGCAGCGAGCGATTGATTTGTTTCAGCGTTCAGGGGCGCAGACCAAGTCGGATTTCGTGCGTGGTCGTATTCTTGGAGAGAGTTTCAAGGTGATCACGGTGGATAAATCTGCCGTGGAATATTACCGAAAGCTCTCAGAACTGACGGCGCAAATCCATAAGATTGGCGTGCTGTATAACCAAGCCGTGCGTGCCATCAACAGCTATCACAGCGTAAAAACCGCACAGATTATGCTTGAAAAATTAGAAAATTTGTCGGCTCAAATTATCACCTTACAGGAGCAGGCTATCAGTCTGACCATAGACTACCGCAAGAAATGATTGCCAAGATTTCTGCAACGGAGAACCTTGGAGGGGCACTCGGCTATAACTTCAAAAAGGTGGAGAAAGGGGAAGCAAGCATTCTCCTTGCCGCTGAATTGTATCAGAGCAAGGAAGGACGTTATACGATGGAGGACGTGCTTGCTGATATGGAGGCATTGATACCGAAGAACTGCCGTACCAAGAAAACGGTGTTCCACTGTTCGCTCAATCCGCATCCGGACGATAAAATCTCCGATGAGCAACTCGTGCAGGTAGCCAGGGAGTATATGGAGGCACTCGGCTACGGCAAGCAACCCTATATCGTGTTCAAGCACAACGACATCGCCCGTGAGCATATCCACATTGTGTCACTTCGTGTGGATGATGAGGGACGAAAGATCAACGACCGTTTCGAGAAACGGCGGAGCAAGCAAATTACCGATGCTTTGGAAAGAAAATTTGGTCTCATTCCAAGTTCAAAGGTTAGCGGTAAGGTGGAAACAGAAACGCCCAAGGTGGATATTGATAGAGGAAACATCAAGGAGCAGACGGCAAGCGTTATCCGCATGGTGCTGAAGTATTATCGTTTCTGTTCCTTGGGCGAACTGAATGCCATCCTGAGTAAATATAACCTTGCCGTGGAAGAAGTGAAGACGGAGTTTCGGGGAAAGAAATATGACGGACTGGTCTATGTTCCGACAGATGACAAGAGCAATAAAGTAAGCACACCCATCCATGCCTCGGACATCGGTCGTGGTGTGGGCTATACTGCCGTACAGAACAGAATACAGAAGTCGAAACAAAATGTCAAACCACTGATACCAACCGTCAGGAACAAAGTGTTACAAGCTATGCGCACCTCTCCCCAGACAGAGAAAGACCTGCGGAGCAGATTGGAGGAACAAGGCTTGCGTGTGGTCATCCGAAAAAATGACAATGGAAGAATTTACGGTATTACCTTTATTGATGACGAGCAAGGTGTTGCACTCAACGGTTCACGATTGGGAAAGGGATATGCCGCCAATGTATTCAATGGCTACTTCTCCAATCCTACGCACAACCCATTCTTGGTTGAAATGCTGTATGGTGGTTCGTCTGTTCGTTTGGAACCATCGCCAACCGCTCATCCCTTGCAATCAGATACGGAAGATGGAGACAACCTTGTCGATGAACTCATCGAGGATATAGTGGGTGACTCTTTCAGAACTACGGGCAATGATGATTGGAAAGAAGCGGCTTGGCAACGTAAACTCCGCAGACAAAGCAAAGTCAATCTCAAACGGAGGAAAAGATAAGTAGGTATTTCAAATTTTGTTTGAACAGTATTCAAACGCAATTCAAATAACGATAATACAACAAATATAAAAGCAATACGATTATGGCACAAGAAGACGATTTAAGGGCGTTAGGTAAGGTCATGGACTTTATGCGAGGTATATCGGTGATATTCCTCCTTATCAACTGTTATTGGTTCTGCTACGAGGCATTTCAGCAGTGGCACTTCACACTTGGTATCATCAATAAGATACTGATGAATTTCCAGCGAACGACGGGATTGTTTTCTTCCATCCTTTGGACGAAACTCTTTTGTGTAGTATTTCTTGCTTTATCCTGTTTGGGCACGAAAGGCGTGAAAGAAGAGAAAATCACATGGCCAAAGATTTGGACGGTGCTTTTCTCAGGCTTTGTCTTTTTCTTTCTCAACTGGTGGCTGTTGGCATTGCGCATAGGAAAAATTGGTGCAGCTTCGCTCTATATCTTTACGCTGTCTTTGGGCTATATCTGTCTGCTGATGGGTGGCGTATGGATGAGCCGACTGCTCAAAAACAATCTGATGGATGATGTATTCAACACGGAGAACGAGAGTTTCATGCAGGAAACACGATTGATGGAGAATGAATACTCTGTCAATCTCCCTACACGTTTTTACTATAAGAAGAAGTGGAACAAAGGTTGGATTAACGTGGTTAATCCCTTCCGTGCCTCAATGGTGCTTGGTACACCGGGGTCGGGTAAATCCTACGCCATTGTGAACAACTATATCAAGCAACAGATTCGGAAAGGCTTTGCCATGTATATCTATGATTACAAGTTTCCCGACCTTTCCGAGATTGCCTATAATCACCTGCTTCATCACTTGGATGCCTATAAGGTAAAGCCGCAGTTCTATGTAATTAACTTTGATGATCCGAGAAAGTCACATCGGTGCAATCCTATCAATCCTGCCTTTATGACGGACATATCGGATGCTTACGAAAGTGCCTACACCATTATGCTCAACCTTAACCGCTCGTGGATTCAGAAACAGGGTGATTTCTTTGTGGAGTCACCAATCATTCTGCTGGCTGCCATCATCTGGTTTCTGAAGATATACGAGAACGGGAAGTATTGCACCTTTCCCCATGCCATCGAGTTCCTGAACCGCCCCTATGCACAGATTTTCCCGATACTCACTTCTTACGATGAACTTGCCAATTATCTTTCT
This sequence comes from Prevotella sp. HMSC077E09, assembly GCF_001814685.1. Lineage (NCBI taxonomy): Bacteria > Pseudomonadati > Bacteroidota > Bacteroidia > Bacteroidales > Prevotellaceae > Prevotella > Prevotella sp. HMSC077E09. The sequence continues at coordinate 6,365 of NZ_KV817516.1, forward strand.
CCTTTCATGGACGCTTGGGAAGGTGGAGCACAAGATCAGTTGCAGGGACAGATTGCATCAGCGAAGATACCGCTCTCAAGGATGATTTCGCCTGCTCTCTATTGGGTAATGACAGGCGATGATTTCTCACTTGACATCAATAACCCTAATGAGCCGAAAGTGCTTGTAGTTGGTAACAATCCTGATCGCCAGAATATCTACTCGGCTGCACTCGGACTTTATAACAGCCGTATCGTAAAACTCATCAACAAGAAGAAACAACTCAAATCCTCCGTGATTATCGACGAGTTGCCGACTATCTATTTCCGAGGCTTGGACAACCTCATTGCTACTGCACGAAGCAATAAGGTCGCGGTCTGCTTGGGCTTTCAGGACTTCTCACAGCTTACCCGTGATTATGGTGACAAGGAAAGTAAGGTGATACAAAACACAGTTGGCAATGTCTTTTCCGGGCAGGTGGTTGGAGAAACTGCCAAAACACTCTCCGAACGTTTCGGTAAGGTGCTTCAGCAACGCCAGTCCATGACCATCAACCGCAACGATAAATCCACTTCAATCTCCACACAGATGGACAGTCTTATCCCTGCATCGAAAATCAGCAACCTTACGCAAGGAATGTTTGTCGGTGCCGTCTCCGACAACTTCGAAGAACGCATCGACCAGAAAATTTTCCATGCAGAGATAGTCGTGGATTCTGCCAAAGTTTCAGCAGAAACGATAACTTACCAACCAATCCCTATAATCGCAGACTTTACAAACGAAGATGGCTCCGACAATCTCAAAGAGACTATCGAAGCCAACTATAAACGTGTCAAACAAGAGATTATCTCACTTGTGGAATCGGAGAAGGAACGCATCAAGACCGATCCGGCTCTTGCCCACTTGAATAAAGAGTAGACCATTTACCAACCGATGTCTCCGAGCATCTGTTCCTTGCAAAGGTGTCAGAGAATAGTTACCATGCATTGGGAATAGAAAGATATATGTTCGAGAGAACATCTTTCGGACTGTATGTGTACGTCATTTTCTTTAATTATCAAAAGGGCGTGGCACCTGTTATGCACCACGCCCTCGATAAAAATGGATTTAATCATCCCACTGCGATTTTGAGCGACAAATCGGAGCAGCATAGCCCTCATCTTCCTCCTCTTCGTCGTCGCCAAAGAAGTTATTACCTTTCGACAGTGCTGGTCCCGTTGCGGGACCCTCGCCGATGCCCACGCTGGTGGAGCCGGCGAGGATGCAGTTTTCCATTTCAAGAGGCTTGGCCTTCATGGTCGGTTTAATATACTTTTTCATATTTTTTGTTTATAATTTATTAGTTATGTGCTATCGGGGAGCGCGTCTCTTCTTGGTGGACGCTCCCCCGATAAGAAGAGAGACATTATTTCACAACAACCTTGCGGCCGCCTACGATGTAGACGCCTGCGGGCAACGAGTGGCGTGTGGCGCCGTCTAAGCGGTCGGCCACGCGGCGGCCTTGCAGGTCATATACCGGACCGTTCTTTCCGTCGGTCGCCTCGTTCGTCACGTCGCCGATGCCGGTGGTCTCGCCGTCGAGGACAACAGAGAGCTGCTTGGCACCTGACGCTTGCGGTGGACAGATGATGTAGGCATGATAAGCAGGAACGGTGGCACCGGGGTTGTCGGTCGTTACCTTGTGGAACATACCATCGTCCTGCAGGATGTAGGCGTTGGCTGCGGCAGCCGTAGCGTTGTCCATGCTTACCACCGTGCCCTTGATAGAGTAGCCATTGGCGCTGGTCGTCAGATTAGCTCCGGTGTAGGCTTTCACCTCGATGTTCGTGCCACCGAGCAGTGGCGTGCCGTCGGCAGTGATGTAATACGGTGTGTATGCCGTGAGCTTATCTTTCGTTTCCTTGAAATGGACTTCGTTTTTGTTGCCGCCCGAGAGGGTGTAGGCCTTGAAGCCCTGAGCAGACAAGTCGTAAGGCAGACACAGCGTGGCTTTCTGCGTGCCATTGAAGTTGCGCTCGTAGGTAACGGTGGCGGCGGTGAAGTCGAGCCCGATGGGCAACGGCTGTTCGTCGGTGAGGCGGAAGTCGTCGCACGCCCAGCCTTTCTTTGCCGCGTCGTAATACACGTAGTTCGCCTTGCTCTTGTCGGCTGCGTTGTAGAAGTCGGGCATTTCACCCAACTGCTGTGCCCAGTAGCACTTGTCGGTGCGGTTGTTCTGCAACTTCTTTGTCACCTCGCCGCTCTTGAGCTGCTCGGCGGTTATCTTCGTGCCCTGCGCCGTGCCGCAGGCGTTGAGGTAGTAGCAGTTGTTGAGCGTGGGGTTCGGGGCGAAGGTGTAGCCGCCCTTGGAATTGTTCGTGCCGGTGTAGAGGCAGTTGTCGAAGGTGCAGGTGGCGTCGTCAGCTTGAGAACATACGAAGCCGCCCATGTTCTGCTTGCTGTTGTCGGTGGTGCCGTTGAGGTCGCCGGCCACGATGCAGTCTTTGAAGGTGATTTTGCCTTCGTTGTATGCTGCGTGCACCATTCCTGCGGCACTGTAGGAGCTGTTCTCGTCGCCGCTGGTGATTCTCACGTCGCTGACGCAGTGCTCGTAGGTGGTGGTGCCACCCGCCAGGTAAGAGAATACGCCCATTGGAACATCGGTCGTCATCTTCCCCGTTACGCGCAGGTTCTTGATGGTGGCGTCTGTTACAAAGGGGAACAGCGCGAAGTAACCACCGCCGTAACCGTTCCAATCGATCGTGATGGTGTGCCCCTGTCCATCGAAGGTGCCGCGATAGTCAGTGCTCTCGCTGCCTATTTTCTGGATGTCCGTGCCGAGGTTGAGGTCGGCGGTGAGCTTGGCGTTGAGGTTTCCCTCCCCGGATCTTACGAAGTCGCCGAACTTCTTCCAGTCTTCTTTCGTGGCGATTTCGCACATGTTGTTTACGATGACATCTACTGCCACGGTGCGGTCGGCATAAATGGGATATTCGGCATAGAAACCATCGGCGAAGACGAGCTTGTAGGTGTTGGCGGTGTTGTATGCCACGCCCAGGATTTCCTGCGGGGTGGGCAAGGTGCCGACATTGCCGCCTCGGTTGGCGTAGCGCGACGCGACCTCCTTGCCGTTGTAGGTGAACTTCACCTCGTACACCCGCTTCGCAGCCTCGGCGGTGAGCTGTGGCTCGTTGTCGGTGCCGAGCACCTGTCCCCAGACGGTTTCCTCGCGCGTGCCCTGCAATAGATGCGCCATATAGCCGCTCTCGAGCTGCGCCTTGGTGACCTGCTCGCCCTGTGCTGTGCCGCAGGTGTTCAGGTAGTAACAGTTGTTGAGGGTGGTGGTGGCGCCGGAGGTATTGGTCGGGGCGAAGGTGTAACAATTGTTGTTGCTGTTGTCCGCATTGTTCGTGCCGGCGTAGAGGCAGCGGGTCAGCGTGCAGGTGCCGTTCTGCACATATACGAAGCCGCCCATGCCTTTCTGCCCTTTCTCGGTGGTGGCGTTGATCGAGCCCTTCACGAGGCAGTCGTTAATGGTGACGTGGGCATAGGTGAAGACATAGTTAACCAATCCAGCTGCCCCGCATCTGTTGCTGGTATAGCTGCTCGTGATGTTCACCGCGCTGACGCAGTTCGCGACGGTGTTGCTGCCGCCATAGGCTTCGTCAATCAGTCCGCCCAGAAAGTAACCGTCCGACCGGATGGAGCCTTCGGTGCGCAGGTTCTTGATGGTGGCGCCATTCACTCTCCCGAAGGGGGCGACGTCCTTGGCCGAGCCGGCATCCCAGTTGACGGTGAGCGTGTGGTTCTGCCCGTCGAACGTGCCGGCATAGGGCTTGTTGGCAGTTCCCGCCATCGTGATGTCCGTTTCGAGGTCCACGTCCTTCGTCATCTTCGCATCAACGGCGGTCTGTCCGTCTTCCACGAGGGCGCAGAACGCCTGCCAGTCAGCCTTCGACGCGATTTCGTAGCAGTCTTTTTCGGCGAGTGTGATGTCCACCTTGCGGTCGGCATTAACGGTGGTGGAGGCGTTGAAGCCGTCGGCAAAGGCGATGGCATAATAATGATGAGGGTTGTAGCCCGTGCCTAAGAGGTCCTGCGCCGTGGGCAGACCGCCGTGGATGCTCTGCCCGTTGGTGGCATAGCGCGTTGCCTTCACCTCGCCGTTGTAGACGAACTTCACCTCGTACACCCGCTTCTTGGCGTCGGTGGTGGGCTGCGGAATGGTGTCGGTGCCGAGCGTCTGTCCCCACACCTGCGACTCTATGCCCTTCTGCAACTTATAGGCTACGTAGCCGTTCTTCAGCTGCGCCTCGGTGATCTTATCGCCCTGCGCTTTGCCGCAGGGGTTGAGGTAGTAGCAGTCGGTGAAGGTGGCGCCGTAGCCGTCCTTGCCGAAGGTTTTGCTGTATCCGTTGTTGGTGGCGTTGTTCTTGCCGACGTAGAGGCAGCGAGTCAGCGTGTAGGTGCCACTATTAGAAAAGACAAAGCCGGCCATCTTTCTCTCGCTTTCATCCGCATTGTCGGTGATGCTGCCTTTGACGAGGCAGTCGGTGATTTGAACCGAGGCACCGTCGGCTACCGCTTGAACCATGCCCGCGGCTTGGGAATCATTCCAACCACCGTTCCCCCCCCGTGATGTCCACGTCGCTGATGCAGCCCGTGATGGTGGTGGTGCCAGAGGCTATATAAACCATTCCGGACAAGCCGTAACCCTTCTTCGTGATCTTCCCTTGGGTGCGCAGGTTCTTGATCGTGGCGTCCTTCACACACCAGAAGGGGGCGATTCGGTCATCTTTGCCCGCATTCCAGTTGAACTTCAGCGTATGTCCCTGTCCGTCGAACGTGCCGGTGTAATAGTAAAAAGAGTTATAGTTATAGGGGTGTTCTCTTCCTGCCATCACAATGTCCGAGCCGAGGTCCACGTCCTGCGTCAGCTTGGCGTTGAGGGTGGTCTGTCCGCTGTTCACTCGCTGGCAGAACGCTTTCCAGTCTTCTTTCGATGCAATCGTAATGGTCTCGCTCTCGTTTCCGGAGCCGCCCTGCGCCCACGTCGGCATCGTCAGCACGAGGGCAAGCAAGAAGAGGCTGAGCCTCTGAATGATGTTTTGTTGTTTCATATTGAATTTGAAATTAAAAAAATAAATATTCTTTTGGTTATCGGGGGCGTGGCGTAGTTACTACGTTTTCCGGAAGACTTCCTTGTATATTTCTGTCCGTTCCCGATTACGTTGCACGAGAAAGTTGATCGTATCTTTGGAAAGAGAATCCAAAAGATGTTTGTGTGCCAAGCCGTCGAACGGTTTTTCAAACGGACGGAGATAAGACAACTTTTCCTTTCGCGTGGAGATTTCGGTGAACTTTTTATCCATCTCAAGTGAAAAGCCAATGATGAATTCTCCGCTTTCATTTCTTAAAATATATACCCAACAGTTGTTTTTCATTTGCCATAATCTCATTTTCTTTATGAATAACTCTTTTTGCTAATTATGAATTAAATATATTTCTACTTTCTCATTTTCTCATTTCGCATTCCTTTCTGCTGAATTTCGCATGCCTAATGGTGCTCTTCTGAGCAATTCCACAAGAAAAATCTTTGCGAGAGCAGCAAAAGATGATGCAAAAATAACATAAAGTGAATTGTTATTTTAAGGATTATGACAGAAAAGAGCATTTTAAAGGTATTTCCGCCCCCTAAAAACCTTAATATCCCCCTAAAAACACTTAATAAAAAGTTTGGGAAAGAGAAAATAAAAACGTATCTTTGCAGTCGTTATAAGAAGTAAAAACGGCAACAATGATCATTCATTCTCTCACAGAAAAGGTATCGGCATTCCTACGGTCGCGCACTACAAACACCATTGAGCGGCACCGCGTCATCGTGTATTTGCTCCACTCTGTACTCGTTGTTACCGTCATCTCCTTGCAGTTCATGGGGCTTGGAGGTTCGCAGGAAGCGTTGCCCCAGACGATGAGCGGCATCCATCTGGCGATGTGCCTCCTTTCGCTGTCGCTCTACCTCACGCGGCGGCTGACGCTTTCCAAGGCTTTCTCGCTTGTGGCGCTCGTGGCACAGTGTACCATCGGCGTGCGCTTATTTTATTTCGCTACGGTGCGCCCCGACCATTTTCTGCAGCTCATCCTTATCAATCAGATAACATCCCTGCTGGCGATCTTCTTCCTTGTGTTGAGCTTTGTCCGGCTCACCCCCTTTATCGTCTCTGCTATCAGTGTGGTTAGCTACGGTTGTGTGGCAGCCTATCTTCAAGAGCCTTCGCTTTGGCGCCTGTTCGGTTTCTTCCTCTTCGTGCAGTTTTTCCTCTGCACGCTGGGCGAACTGCTGCGATATAATGTGATGAGTGTAACGAAGGAAAATACCGATTTGCATCACCGTGAGACGACACTGATGCGCGCCGTCAGACTGAATAAACGGGAAATAGAGGTCTACCTGCGCATGAGCAGCAACGACCACCCATCGCCCGAGGACACCGACTGCCTGTTTTCCATGCTCAAGCCGAAATCGCAACGGAACCTCGTCAACGCCGTGCGCCTGCATCTGAAAAAACACTTGATGGATGACTGCGATCTGGGACACCACTTTCCCTGTCTGACTAAATCAGAAACGGATGTGTGCCGCCTCATTCTCGCGGGAAAGAAGCGGAGCGAAATCGGCCTACTACTCGACAAAACCGAAAACAACGTCGACGTGACGCGTAACCACATCCGCAAGAAACTCAATGTACCCACTGACCAAGACTTACAGAAATTTCTCATCAATTTATTGATAGAAAAAGAATATTCGAAAAAGGAGGAAATAAATAAATAAGTTCCTCTACCGGAAACGTTCATATTTATTTATAACATGCCATTATCCGCTTTCCATACAGATTCGGATAATGGTTTCTTGTTTTTCCCCTGTATTTCCCGCTTTTCCCAAAAGTTTTCCAATCTCTTCATATACCTATAATTTAGCCGCTTGATAACAGTATTCATCATTAAAATTATCAAGCAATGGAATCAAACAACAATGACAACTATGTGCTGGTCTTGGAAGACCGCACGGAAGTGAAGAATGAGCAGGAAGTGGGTAAATTGTCCGTCGTATCCGGTGTTGACGACAAGGGAAATCTCAAGACCACCGAGGCTGTCGCTGCCAATCAGGCAGCGTTCTTGAAGTTCAACAGCAAGGACGGACTTCTCAAAAACTTCATGACCAACTTCCTCAAACAGTTCAACAACCCGACTCATTTCGGGTTGTACAAGGTCGTGGCAGACAATGTGGAGCAAGGCGTGGACAACCTGCACACCCTGCTGCAAAGCCGTGAAAAGCCCGAAAGCAAACAGCAACTGGCAGAGATGGGCATTCCCTTTGGGGACTATCTGCCCCAGCAGAAGAATGCCACTACTATCGATCCTGAAAAGGTGGATTGGAAGATGCTCGACAACCTCGGTCTTTCCCGTGAGCGATTGGAGCAGAGTGGAGAATTGGAAAAGATGCTCAATTGGCAGAAGAGCAATCTCATCACAATTGCTGTTCCTATCGGCGACACCACCATCTATACTGAAGCACGCCTTGCGTTCCGTACGGACGATAACGGCAATATCGGTTTGGCAATTCATCCTTTAAGAAAAGAACCACAGCTTGACTTTCCCTATATGGGCTACAAGTTCTCTCCCGAAGAAAAGGAGCAACTCCTCACTACGGGTAATCTGGGCAAGACCATCGAGGTAACACCCAAGAACGCCGAACCTTTCTCTGCATACGTTTCTATTGACCCGCAAACGAATGAAATCATCGCCCTGCGTGCCGACCGTGTGAACATCCCTAAGGAAATCAAGGGCGTGACACTTTCTGACGCTCAATATAAAGACCTTGTGGAAGGTAAGGCTGTGAAAGTGGAAGGCATGACTGCCAAGAGCGGTAAGTCCTTTGATGCCACGCTTCAAGTTAATGCCGAGCGAAAGGGCATTGAGTTCATCTTCGACAATAACCGTGGATTTAAGGAACGCCAGCAGCAAACACAGCAGCAAGGCGTACCGCATAAGCTCTGCGGACTGGAACTATCAGAAAAACAGCGTGAAGCATTGGATAGCGGTCGTACACTATATCTAAAGAATATGGTGGACAAACAGGGACAATCATTCAACGCCTATGTTCGCATGGACAAGGAACAGAACCGCCCACGTTTTTACAAGTGGAATCCTGACAAGAAGCAGGAAACTGGCAAAGAAAAGGTGGTTGCCGTAGCCGAAGAACACAAAACGCAGGTAGCCGTGAACAACCACGGCAAGACGAATGAAGTCACCAAGAATGTGAAAGAGCCCTTGAAGACGGGACAGACACAACCTACTTCCGAGCAGAAGCAAAAGCAGGACGAGAACAAACAAAAGAAGTCCCGTGGACGTAAGATGTAACCCTTATTTCTATTATCGACTATGACAACTTGTATTATCGCCGAGAAGCCCTCGGTTGCCAGAGATATTGCCCGCATCGTAGGTGCAAATAGTAAGCAGGACGGTTATATGGAGTGCAACAGTTACCTTGTTACTTGGGCAATGGGACACCTCATCGCCCTTGCCATGCCTGAAGCCTACGGTTTTTCTGCCTATAAAGCTGAAGACCTGCCCATTCGTCCCAATCCATTTCAGTTAGTGGTACGACAAGTATGTAAGAACAAGGAGTATATATCCGATCCAGCAGCACTAAAACAGCTCAAAGTGATACGTTCCTGCTTTGATAAGGCAGATCGTATCATTGTCGCCACCGATGCAGGGCGAGAGGGTGAGCTTATCTTCAGATATATCCACCAACACTTAAACTGCCATAAGCCTTTCGACCGCTTGTGGATTTCCTCCCTCACCGATAAGGCTATTCGTGAGGGACTTTCCAATCTCAAGCCTGGAAGCCATTACGACAATCTCTATCATTCTGCCAAGGCAAGAAGCGAAGCTGACTGGCTCGTGGGTATCAATGCGAGTCGTGCGCTGTCCATTGCCCGCAAAGGCGGCTATTCTTTGGGACGGGTACAGACCCCAACACTTGCTATGGTCTGCCGTCGGTACATAGAGAACCGTGATTTTTCTTCCGTCCCTTATTGGAAACTCTCCGCTCTCATGGAGAAAAAGGGCGTATCGCTGAAAGCCATTGGCATTACAGACTATGAGAGTGAAGCATCGGCACAGACCGCTCTCGCTACACTTCGCAGTCAGAGCCGGCTTACAGTGGAATCGGTCACAAGAAAGGTAACGCATACCGCGCCACCACTCTTGTACGACCTCACTGCCTTGCAGAAGGAAGCCAACAGACGCCAAGGCTTTTCTGCAGACAAGACCCTCTCAATTGCTCAGAGCCTCTATGAGAAGAAAATCACGACCTATCCCCGCACAGGCAGCCGATACATCAGCGAGGACGTCTTTGAGGAAGTACCCGCCCTGCTCCACAAGATAGGTAAGCCCCTATCCAATCCGCTTAACCGCCACTCGGTGGACAACGCTAAGATAACCGACCACCACGCTATTATCCCCACGGGAGAAACACCTTCCGGCTTATTGACGGATGAAGCAATCCTATATAATATGGTGGTAACCCGTTTTATCGAAGCCTTTTCGCCTGACTCCGAGGAAGAACGTATGCAGGTGCTGTTCACGGACGGCACCAACACCTTTACTTGGAAAGCATGCCGACAAATCTCCTTGGGCTGGAAAGCCGTGCAGAAAGAAGTCAAATCAGATGACGAGGAAGAGTTACTTGCCACATTGCCCAATTTAACAGAGGGTGAACTCCTACCACTTCTCAATGCCGAGATTACCGAACACAAGACCAGATCGAAACCGCTCTATACCGAAGCCACCCTGCTCTCCGCTATGGAGAACGCAGGCAAGGAAGTGGAGGATGCAGAAAGCAAGAAGGCAATGGCGGAATGCGGTATTGGCACACCTGCTACAAGAGCCAATATCATCGAAACGCTCATCCTCCGTGATTATATCCGCAGGGACAGGAAATCCATCATCCCGACAGAGAAAGGCTTGGCGGTCTATGAGATTGTCAAGGACAAGAAGATTGCCAATGCGGAGATGACAGGTAGCTGGGAACTGGCTCTTGCCGCTATCGAGGCAGGTCAGATGCCGGCAGAGAAGTTTGCGAAAGGCATTAACTCATACGTTGGCACCATCTGCGAAGAGCTCCTTGCCCTTTCCCCACAGGTACAAAAGTCCTATCCCACCTACCGCTGTCCCAAGTGCGGACAGCAGAGTGTGGGTATTTATGCTAAGGTAGCAAAATGTCGGAACGAGGGTTGCGACTTCCACGTCTTCCGTGAGATCTGTGACACGCTGCTTACAGAGGACAATATCCGGGACTTGATAACCACAGGACGAACACCCGTCCTCAATGGCTTGACCAGCAAGGCCGGTAAGAAGTTCAACGCCCGTCTGGTGCTGAATGAAGAATATACCACATCCTTTGTATTTGAAAATAAGAAAGGAAAACAACGAGGGAGATAATCCCGACAGAAACAGAGAGGAACAGATATAGATCGGGAGATACAAGTACTACCTGCCGACCTTTTTACCTCCACTTTATTAAAAGAAAACACTATGGCATACAATAAGAAAGAAGTCCTGCAAGCCAACACGGAAGCTATCCGCGTGGTCTTGCGCCTGGAGAAAGAACGCCGCGAAGCCACCGAAGCTGAGAAAAGTATCTTGCGGAACTATCAGGGCTTCGGTGGCTTGAAATGTGTACTCAACCGCACAGACAATCCCGATGACATACGCTATTGGAGCAAGTCAGAGCAAAATCTCTTTGAACCTACCCAGCAGCTCAAGCAGATGATTTATCGTGAAGCCGTAGATGCCAACACTGCCAAGCGGTACTGGGAGAGCATCAAGGCAAGTGTACTGACCTCCTTCTATACCGATACCCGTATCGTTTCTGCCATCTCTGATGCACTTGCCTCCACAAACCTGCAGGTAAAACGATGCTTAGACCCTTCTATGGGTATGGGGGCCTTTGCCGAAACCTTTGCAAGGCAAGCGGGAGTTGTAGATGCAATGGAAAAAGACCTGCTCACTGCTCGTATCAGCCAAGCCCTGCACCCTTATAGCAAAGGCAACATTTTCGTTCGAAACGAGCCTTTTGAAGCTATTGGAGAACTGGAAGGTAAGGACAAATACGACCTTATTACAAGTAACATTCCTTTCGGTGATTTCATGGTCTATGACCGAGAGTACAGTAGAGGTAAGGATACACTAAAACGTGAGTCCACACGTGCCATTCACAATTACTTCTTTGTGAAAGGTCTGGACTGCATCAAGGAAGGTGGCTTACTGGCATTTATCACCTCACAGGGCGTTTTGGACAGTCCCCGCAATGAAGCCATACGCCGTTACCTCATGCAGAACAGCCGTCTTATCTCCGCTCTCCGACTGCCATCGGGTATGTTTTCAGACAATGCAGGTACGGACGTGGGCAGTGACCTCATCATCCTGCAGAAGCAGACTGGTAAAGAAATCAGCAAGGGCATTGAACAGCAGTTCGTAGAAACCGTTTCCGTTCCCAAAGAAGAAGGCTCTTCTGTTGTCTTCAAGCATAACTCTCTTTTTGTAGGAGATTGGAAGGACATTTCTCATCGCACCATTGCCACGGAGCGCATAATGGGTACAGACCCTTATGGAAGACCGGCATGGGAGTATCGGTTCACAGGAGGGATTGAGGAACTGGCAGAAAGTCTCCGAACACGGCTCTCCCTTGAAATGGGACAACGTATCGACCGTAAACTATATGAGACCGGTATACCGATGACAGAAACAGAGCGAGAGACAGAAGCGGAGAAACAGCTCCGCAAGTTCGGTATTACCATAAGTCGGGAAGAAGAAACAGAGAAGACAAAGACTGAAAACAAGGGCATAAACGATGCCTATAACCTCATGCCCGACAGTATCAGGAAACAGTTGCCTAAACTTTACAGTACGGAAAAGGAACTCATAGGCGATAAGGTTGCCTACGCACGCTATTTCTTCCCGATGGGAGCATACACAGCCTACCTTCTGGAATATGACCCTAAGAGCCGCATTGGTTTCGGTGCTGTCACGATGGGTTACGGCTGGGAGCTTGGCAATATGTCCCTTGATGAAATGGAAGGCGTGAAGGTAAGAGGACTGGGCATAGAGCGCGACCTGTATTTCTCTCCTAAGAAATTGCACGAGATAGCCGAACTGGAAGAAATCGTCAGAGGACAATATACCAAAGAAGAAGTGGTGGCAGAGGAAATCAAGGAAGAAGTGGTAACAAAGGCAGAAGACACTGTTAAGGAGATTGTGAACGGTATTTCTGAAATCGAAACATCCAACGAGGAATTAGAAACTGAAACAGGAATTAATGTCGGGCAAGTCATAGAACCGGACGATTTTACCATTACCAAGGCACAGGCAAAAGAAAATACCGTTTCCAATGGAGAGACCACTCCATTGCAACCACCATCATCGGAGTCTGCACCACAGCAATCTGTGTCAGAGCAACCGTCCATAAACGTTGAACCTGCACCCGAAGGCGTACCCGCCTTGACACTTCATCATCAATACGAGCAGGAACCGCAGGAAATCCGTACGGATATTGAAGCCCCAAGAGAGATGAACGGACAGACGGTGTTCTTTGACGACGATCATCATCCGGTGGTGGACAATAATATAGAAGACATCGGACAACCGGAGCAGCTGTCACTGTTTGCCCCAGAGGAATACAGCCTTTGGACAAGAGAAGTTACCCGTGTGAACAATGAAATCAAGGATAATTCAGGAACTTCACAGGCACGCCGTCTTATAACACAAACTGCTCCCCAGAAACCATCGGAGTCCAAGATGCAAAAGGCAGCGACCATTCCTCAACGGCGTACCCGTGGCAGCAGGAAAGCGGCTTCTTCCTCTTCACGTGAGCCATCCCTTTTCGACTTCATGAACGAAGCCGAGGAGCGCAAGCCGCAGCCGATAGCAGAAGTCAGAAAAGAGTTTGACGCTTCACCGCGCCCTTTTCTCTCTTCGCCGGACTCTCATCTGAGAGACGGCTCCATTGTCGTGCAGAAAGGTCAGGTGGGGTTTCTTTCTGACCTGAAGCGACATCCGACCTTCAACCCGATGGACTTGCCGTATGCGCAGCTTTCCCGTCTCAAAGCCTATATCGAGATACGGGAGTGCTATCATCGTCTCTATGACTACGAGGCGGAGAACCATACAGAAGACAAGGAAGACCGTAGCAGACTCAATCACCTGTATGATGATTATGTATCCCGCTGGGGCTACTTTAACCAGAAGACGAACACCGACATCATCAAGATGGATGCTACAGGAGTGGAAATGCTCTTCTTGGAACGCTCCGAAAACGGCAGGTACATCAAGGCGGACATCTTTGACCATCCTACGGCATTTTCCACCACTGAACTGGCTATAGCCGCAGACCCGATGGAGGCTCTTGGCGCATCGCTCAACAAGTACGGCACGGTGGAACTCGACTATATGAGTTCCCTGCTTCCCGATATGGAGGAAAGCGACATCATTTCTTCCTTGGAAGGTCGCATCTATTTCAATCCCGAAGAGAATGCCTACGAGGTTGCGGACAAGTTCATTTCGGGCAATGTAATAGAAAAGGCGGAGCGTATCGAGTCGTGGCTCTTGG
>NZ_KV817516.1:20091-31408 GCF_001814685.1 Prevotella sp. HMSC077E09
AAAAGGCGGAGCGTATCGAGTCGTGGCTCTTGGACCATCCCGACCACGAGGCGGCAAAGCAGAGCCTTGCTGTCCTGCGTGCAGCCACGCCGACACCCATCCCTTTTGTCGATTTGGACTTCAACCTCGGTGAACGCTGGATACCTGCTAAAGTCTATGGCAGGTTTGCTTCAGAGTTCTTCGGGACGGATATTGGCGTATCCTATCATTCTAATATGGATGAATACAGCATTGTATGTGACCGAAAGAATGCCAACATCTGGCACAAGTATGCAGTACAAGGCGAGTTTCGTCGCTATGACGGCATCAATCTCCTGAAGCACGCCCTGCACAATACCATTCCCGACATCAACAAGAGTAAGGAGGTGGCGGATAAGGTTACGGGAGAAATTAAGACCGTCAAGGTACGTGACGGACACGCCATACAGATGGCAAATGCCAAGATTGAGGAAATCAGACAAGGCTTTGTCGATTGGCTCGGACGCACACCTGATACCTTCAAACAGCAACTCTCCGACAGGTACAACCGCCTTTTCAACTGTTTTGTACGCCCTAATTTTGACGGAACGCACCAGACATTTCCCGATCTTGACCTCAAACGATTGGGTATTGCCGACCTCTACAAAAGTCAGAAGGATGCTGTGTGGATGCTCAAAACCAATGGTGGCGGTATCTGCGACCACGAGGTGGGAGCGGGCAAAACGCTCATCATGTGTACGGCAGCCTACGAAATGAAGCGCTTGGGACTGGCAAACAAGCCGATGATTATCGGACTGAAGGCAAATGTATTCGACATTGCCGATACCTTTAGGAAAGCTTATCCCAATGCTAAGGTACTCTATCCAGGTAAGAACGATTTTAATAAGCAGAACCGACAACGCATCTTCAACGACATCAAGAACAACGACTGGGACTGTATCATACTCACGCACGAACAGTTCGGCATGATACCGCAGGCCTTGGAGATACAGGAAGCGATTATGCAGAAGGAACTGGACTCCGTGGAAGAGAATCTCGAGGTCTTGAGGCAGCAAGGAAGAGACATCTCACGTGGGATGCTCAAAGGACTGGAGAAGCGCAAGCAGACGCTTGAAGCCAAGTTACAGAACATACAGGACAGCATCGCCGAAAGAAAAGACGATACGGTGGACTTCAAGATGATGGGTATCGACCACCTCTTTGTAGATGAATCGCACCAATTCAAGAACCTGATGTTCAACACCCGCCACGACCGTGTGTCGGGCTTGGGAAACCCAGACGGCTCACAGCGTGCCCTGAACATGCTCTTTGCCATTCGTACCATACAGGAGCGGTCCGGCAAGGACTTGGGAGCCACTTTCCTTTCGGGAACGACCATTTCCAATAGTCTGACGGAGTTGTATTTGCTCTTCAAATACCTCCGTCCGCAGGCTTTGGAGAAGCAGGGCATCAACAGCTTTGACGCATGGGCTGCAGTCTTTGCCAAGAAGTCGACAGACTACGAGTTCTCCATCACGAATGACATCATTCAAAAAGAACGGTTTAGGACATTTATCAAGGTGCCCGAACTGGCTGCCTTTTATGCGGAGATTTGCGATTTTCGCACTGCCAAGGACATCGGTATCGACAGACCGGAGAAGAATGAGATACTACACAACATACCACCCACGCCCGAACAGGAAGTCTTTATCGGAAAGCTGATGGAGTTTGCCAAGAGTGGCGATGCCACGCTTTTGGGACGAGCACCTCTGAGTGAGAGCGAGGAAAGGGCAAAGATGCTTATTGCAACCGACTACGCCCGCAAGATGAGCCTTGATTTACGCATGATTGATGAAAATGGGTACTCAGACCATATAGACAACAAGGCAAGTCACTGTGCCAAAATGCTCAATGACTATTACCAAAAGTACGATGCACAGAAAGGAACGCAGTTTGTTTTCTCAGACTTGGGTACTTACAAGCCTGGTGGAGACTTCAATATCTATTCGGAAATCAAGAGAAAGTTGGTAGAAGACTATCATATTCCATCTTATGAGATACGCTTCATTCAGGAGTGCAAGAACGAGAAAGCAAAGAAGGCAATGGTAGATGCGATGAACCGTGGTGATATTCGCATTATCTTCGGTTCTACGTCCATGTTGGGCACAGGTGTGAATGCCCAGCAGCGGGCAGTAGCGGTCCATCAACTTGACACGCCGTGGCGACCATCGGACTTAGAGCAGCGTAACGGGCGTGCCATCCGTAAAGGTAATCTTGTTGCCAAGGAGTTTGCCGACAACAAGGTCGATGTGATTATTTATGCCGTGGAACGCTCGTTGGACAGTTACAAGTTCAACCTGCTGCACAACAAGCAGCTTTTCATCAACCAGTTAAAGACGAACACTTTAGGGAGCCGTACCATTGACGAGGGATCGATGGACGAGGACAGCGGTATGAACTTTTCAGAATATGTAGCAGTACTTTCAGGCAATACCGACCTTTTGGAAAAAGCAAGATTGGATAAGAAGATTACCACCTTGGAATCAGAGCGCAAGAACTTTCTCCGTGAGCGTGATGCCGCAACGGGCAAGCTGGCAGAGATTGAGAGTTCCGTGTCTTTCCATACAGACAAAGTCAAGGAGGCACAGTCTGACTTGGCTCTCTTTGAGAAGCGTGTGGAGCGTGATGAGGAAGGTGTGCCTATCAATAAGCTGACTATCAAAGGTGTGGAAGACAGCACCGATATCAAGGCCATTGCTGCACGTCTGCAGGAAATAGACGAGAAAGCACGCACCAAGGGGGAATACAACAAAATCGGTGAGATTTATGGCTTTTCTATTATGGTTAAGACGGAGAGCACTTCCAAGGACTTGTTTGATTGCTCTGTAAATCGTTTCTTTGTGAAGGGGCAGGAGAGTATCTACTATACCTATAATAACGGTAAGCTGGCATCCGATCCGAAACTTGCTTGCCAGAACTTTATCAATGCCTTGGAGCGTATCCCGAAGGTAATAGAGTCGCACGAAAAGGAGATGGAAAAGGTCGCAGCCAATAAAGACGTTTACACCAACATTGCGGGCAGCTCTTGGAAAAAGGAAGAAGAGCTTCGCACGCTCAAAGGCGAGGCAGCCGAACTGGATAGGCGAATTGCACTTACCCTTGCTCCACCGGAGGAGGAAAAAGAGGATATAGGGCAAGAGGCACAGCATGGTGCCATACAGCAAAGTAAATCAGTAGATGATATATCAGAACCCCGTTCTTATAAGAATTCATTCTCAAAAAACACAGACAACATACCTTTGCCCACATCTCCCAAGAACAATAGTCAGCAGAATGTATCCGACAACAATGACATTACGAGCAAAGTTATTATCTCAAAACCAAAGTGGAAGATGTAGAATGTCTTATTGTATCGAAAAGCGCCAAGTACTTGAAATAAAGTGTTTGACGCTTTTGAGAAACCGTATCAGAGAATTTGACAGATTCATTGTATAATTTCTATTCTGACAACAGAGCTGTCGTCATCTACCAATGTTGGAGGTGTCTGCTCTTTATGGTGAAAACAATGGGGAATATCATGAACTTTGTAATAGCCATCACTACAAAGCAGCAGAGAATCACCCATGTTCAATGGCAAACGTTGAACCTGAATGGGGTTTCTAAAACCTCTTCCCGCAATGCAAGTTGTCAGATAAGTGTCTGCTCCTTGCATAATGGTATCATCGTTTGTTAGTTGAGTTACTTCTCCTTGTTTGTCTCGATAGTATAGGCGCACATCTCCCAAAGATGTGTAGAAGAGCATAGCATCACTGATATATACAAGAAGTAAAGCCGAACCCATCTTGGATTTCTTCTCCTTGCAAAAAGCAGCCAAACGCTCATCAGCATATTTGATGCTCCTGAGGATATGTTCCGTACAATCAATTATATCGGTTTTTACAAAATATTCTGAGATAGCTTCGCAAACAATTTTTGAAGCACTTTCCGGCAACGACAAACCACTCATCCCATCTGCAAGTAGAATGAGTGTTGCTCCATTAGGCAATTCTCGTTGGAGAATGTAATCTCCATTTTCTTTACCAGCCGGAATACTTAAGCTTTCAATCTGAATCTTCACCATGCAAAACTTTATCAAATACGGCAATCATTTTTTGAAATGCGAGGAGCAGTTTCTCATAAGAAAAAACACTGCTACTATCTATAACCTGTTGTATCAGCCTGCTATTTTCTCTTTTCTCTATCTCATTCCGCAGACATTGCTCATAGTGGAAAAGATGCTCTTTTGATAGAAATCCGGCAATGTCATAAGCAAGCCAATAAGCTCCGACAACAATCTCATCAAAGTCTTCCCAATCATACACTTCTGCATGCAAGTTCCTATTCAAGTTAGCAATGAAATAGTTTTCCAGAATGAATGCCATATCTACGGCATCTTTATTCGTTTGGATATTCCTGTCTAACCAAGCATTGAACTTCAATACAAATAATCCATGCAACGATGCTATCTTGATGTCGAATTCATTGTCAATCGTTACGGTAATAGCACCACTCAGCACATCAGCAAACCCCTTAACGGACATAGCTATATCCTCCTCAGGAGGCCAGTATATGTATCCATCTTCTCTTTCTATATCTCCGTATGGTACTATGTCCATTTCGTAGTCGCCATCATAGAACCGTTGATACATCTGTCCGTCTTTTTGAAACCCTTGTGCTAATAATGCCCGCTTAATCTCTTCGAATGCATCCCAATCGGGAATGGCTATGGCGAGGTCTAAATCCCTCGTCTTTCTCCCTGAACTTATACCTACTAACTGCCGAATTAAAATATCTCGCGCAGTAGCCCCGATAACAAAGAAATCCTGCCCAATCTCAGCAAAACAATGACTGACTTTTCTTAGCAGTTCAACCAACAGGGGGTTGCCAATCTTCTTACTCGAAATCTGAAAGTTCATCTTTTAATAATTTATTTGCAGCTTCAATACAACGGCTGTCTCCGCTACTTACTAAATCGGCATATATCAAAATGCAGGGCATTACATCGCCTTTCCAAAACTTCTGATATACATAAATAACTCCTTCGGTAGTCCGTGTTGCGCCAGTCTTCATCAGATTGGAGAAAGATGTCTCTGTATAGAGTTCAAAAAGTTCCGGAGTAAGGTAACCATTCAATAAATTAGATGCACACTCTCCACCCCATAACATACCATTTGGCAATGCTATTTCTTCCCATTTTTCTTTTTGTTCCGGTGTCCGAAAATCCAGCTGCTTCAACAGCAACTTGGGCTTTAATATCTGATGATAGTTTTCCGACCATAAATCGAGCAAAAGACGACGTTTTTTCAGAACTCTTTTCTTCTGAGTTACGAGAATAAACTTACGGACTTCCAATTCATCAATCACATTTTTGACAGTACCTATCGAAACTCCACTATACTCCTTGATTTCCCGAAAAGATTTGCCCACATTCTCAGGAGCTTGCAAGAGATAAAAGATTACCTTCAGGCCTGCTTCTTGGAATATAGGATAGTTTTTGTTGTTATTCACAGGGGCTTTCTCCCCTGTGTGAGAAAGGTGGAATATCACTTTCCTGCCCTTCGTGTACTGTATATTGTAGTTACCTGCCGTGTCAGCAAAGTTAAGTTCCATTTTACGCAAAGTTCCATAGACAGATGGCTGTACATATCTTGCAACCAATATGACAGGTCCCTTGTAAGTCCCCATACAGCTCTTTGATTTTTCTTCAATGCGCAGGATATTTGTTCCATTTATCTCATTTTCAACAAGGCATCGGAACTCTATGCCCATAATTCTGACGTATTGTTCCATCGAAGGCGTTTCCGGCTGAAGCGCATCGATTATGACATCTTGAGAATCCTCCCACTGTCTCCTTATCGCACTAACCGCCTGATCTATAATCTGTATTCCGTACATATCTTGTTCAATATTTATAGTCGTTCAATAGGATTGAACACTGCAAAGATAGTGAACAAAAATCAAACTGCAAATTTTTTCGTTCATTATTTAATGCTTGTTCAATTTTGTTGAACAAGCATTAAATAATGAACGGGTGCCTACCAGTTCCCTTGTTTCCGTAGCATTTCATCTATCTCTTTCCGAAGGAAAAGCAATCGACCATTGGCTTTGAGGTAGGGTATTTTCCCTGCCCAAACCCAGTTGTAAATGGTCTTTTGTTCCACCTTCAAAATTTTGGAGACATCTATGATATCCAAGTATTCGGGTTTCAATGGAGGGTGAACGGTCGTATCTACTTCCTGTTCCCGTAGGACAAGCAGACGGTCGAGCTTGTCTTCCATATTCTTCAGTTTATCAAACAGGCGTTTCTGCCATGTATCTTCTGGCTGTTGATTTAAGTATGGCATAATTCTCCTTTTTGATAGTTCCCACTTGTATCTTGTATCAAAATACGCTGCTCCTTCATATAGGCAATATATTTCTTTGCGGTCCTGTCCTTGATTTCCATCTCTCGCATCAGAACCTCACAAAGTTCTTGGTAAGTGAGCTTGAAAGAATTTCGGAAGGCTTCTTTGACAACGCCAATAAGCTCATCAGTCTTGCGCTTTTCCTTGTCCTCCTTGGACTTCTCACCACGATAGACGTGCATGTCTTCTTCCTTGTCCCAGCCGAAAAGCATCATCGGTACGTCCAACGGACTTCCGTCACGCACTTTCAACGCCTTTACGACCGAGTATTCGGGATTGTCGTCTTTCTCTATGGAAAGGATACCCGCCGCCTTACGTTGAAGTTCCGAGCCGATATGTCCCCGAAGTTTGATGCCGTTCGGCACGAAGTGCAATACGCAGATAATACAAGTATTGTATATCCCTGCCAAGCGGTAAAGTTCGTCAACAATGGCTATACTTTCCGTTTCATCGTTCGCAGAACGTATCAGATCAGCAATACCATCAATGACAACGAGGTGTATTCCACCATGCTTGTGATGGAACAAGTCCATACTTTCACGGATAAGTTTCAGCCTGTCCTTTCGGGAGAGTGAGGCAAGATACAGGGAATGGCAAAACTCCGGTACTGCCGTCAAAGAAGCCCTACGCAGTGTCTTACCCAAGTTCTTGTGCAGCTGTGCCTCGGACTGTTCCGTGTCATAGTGCAGGACTGCCAAGCCTTTGGGATTGGCGGTAATCTCCAATCCCAAGGTATTCTCTATCGGCAATCGTTTTTCTCCCAACGCTCCGGCAAGGATGGCTCCGACATAGTTGCTCTTGCCTGTCCCCTCACCTCCAGTAATGCAGAACAGATTGTCCTGCGTTCCTAGTGGAACACCATTCACAGCCACAACCGATTTGGAAATGTCCGGTGGATTCTCATAGTCAATCTCACAGGAACGTAACATCATCATGGTTTGGCTGTATAGGTCTGAGAACATCTTGGCAAGCAGCTCTTTCAGTTCCTTTGCACCGTTGCCCAAGGCAAAGAAATCTGAAATGTCTTTTTCAGACTTCGTGCCACTTAATGGAAGTGAAAGGTTCAATACCTTGTATTCCGCCAGATTTTCCGTTTGTCTGTGACTCTCGCGTACGCCAGTCTCGTCAGCATCATACAGAAGAATGATATGCCGGAAGCGAAGCTGAAGACTCTCAATGATACTTGTCGGTATCTGTGCGGTTTCACTGTTGAAGCAGATTGCATTAAAACCGTGTGCATACAATGAGAGCACATCCTTTTCCCCGCCTGTAATAAAGAGCATATCGCCTTTGGTCGGAATCTGTTCCATACCGAAGCAATAGGTGGCAGGCATCCGCCCACCATAAAGAAAGCGGATTTTCGGGCTGTGGGGACGGTATATTTTGACATACCCGTTTCCGATATAAGCAAAGATAGGTTCCGTAGGTGAGCCATAAAGTTCAAATTTTCTTCCATCAGAAGAAATGCTCTCATAGCGTTTAAGACTCCGTACCCGAAAAAGGCGGAGGGTATCCTCCTGGATGCCATAATGTGCCCAATAGTTCAGTAGTCCATCATCAAAAGGCTGTATCTCGCAACAGTATGGGCGTTCTTCCTTACTTTCGGTAATGTCAGCCTTTGAACTTGGGATGACTAGACTTTTCTGAATCGGCGTAGCAATTTTACCCTCGCTACACCTCTCACCGTCATACAAAGAATACAGTCCCAGTTCTTGTACGATGATTTTCAAGACTTTTGGAAAATCGGTTTTCAGGTTTAGGCTGCGCAAGGTTGCCACAAACCAGAAACAGTCTCCTGAATAGGCGGTATCGCCATGATCATAGAACTTATAGGATGAGCTCTTCCTGTCATAGAAAATATGACAGGAAGCCCGCCTGTCATCATAGAATGGACTGCGGAAGTTGCGATGAAGGTTCGCCTCAAAGCCAAGGAAATGTGAAAACACATTCAGACCTCCTTGTGTAAGTAAAAGAATCTGTTCCTTATCTATCATAATTGTCGGTTTTTAGGGTTAAGACATGAACTCATGATGAGATTGTCCTTGAAACGGTTGAGCCGCCCAAGAACCTCATCGTTTCTCATACCTGATACGCGGAGTCGGTTACACTTCGTGGCTATCACGATAGACTTGAAGAAGTAGCGTACATCGCCACCCTCCGTGTAGCGGTAACGCACTAGCTGCTTCTTGCGCCAGCGGTAAAGGGTGGACTCTGAAATATTCAGAGTCCCGATTAGGTCTTTCGTGGTCATCTCCAGCTCGTCATCTATATCTTGGATAAGATGAGAAGTGCGCTCAACATACCGCTCTATTCGGTTGAGCCTGTCTATCAGTTCCTGATAGGCTTGGCTTTCTACTGCGATTATTTCCATCAGCCTTTATAATTTGGTTTGTAAAATAATGTGTTGCGGCCCAAGCTCCTTTACAAGATCTATAATTCTGTCGTAGGATTCCTTGTCAAACACTTCGATACTCATCTGAGCGAGTGGAAGCGGTCTTGCCTGTTGTCTTTGTGCAATAGATGCAAGCAGGTCGAGTTCATCCCATCCCAATACCTTGGCATAACTGTAAGTTTGTGAGGTGGTCATCGACACAGCTCCAGTTTCCCATCGTGAAATGGTACTTGAGCTAACATTCAGTTTTCCAGCGACATACTCTTGTGAGTAACCTTCAAGCTCTCGCTTTTCCTTTAGGGTTTTGTGCAACTGTTTCATATGTATAAAGTTACAAAGACACCTAAATTTGAGCAACCCGCTACATTCAAATGTTTACACCCCATGCAAGGTGGCTTGCATTAGGTGCAGATGAATATGATGAGCGATGTCGGCATGGGATGATTTAATTGGTTTGTTTTCTATAATTCATAAACGGAAATACATTGTAAGAACAATCATTCCAGAACAAAATCAAATAATTTTGAGAAAATCCCTCCAGTGCAAGGTGCAAGTCCCCTTATATATAGGGGCTTGCACCTTGCACTGGAAAGTGTAGCAGTAAAATTTCTAAATATTTATGGCACAAAGATTTGGAGGTTAGTACAATTTTATATACCTTTGTACTCAAGAAAAGAGAGCAGTTGTGCTTTCATAAGGTAGTCAGAATGGTAGTCATTAGGCGGTCAAAATACTGCTACAAAAATGCTACACTACTGATTTGTCAAAATTGATAGGACATTTAATTACAACGAGTTAGCAGAGTTTGGTTCACAAACCTCTCTCTCCGCTTTAGGTACTCTGAACAAACCAACAGAGAAACCCTAACAAAAACGTAAGTATCATAGCTACAAGCAGTTATGATACTTTTCTTTTATATACATTCTTCTTCTCAGAGTACGTACAGAGGGGATGAATACTCCCTAAATACTCTACAATGGCTACAATCTGGCTACACTTTTTGAGGCAAAATAAAAATTGTAGCCAAGAGTTCGTACAGAGTACGCATAGAGTACACGCAAATTGCTGTTATTCAAATAAATATGTCGAACTTTGCAGCGTGGTTACAGAAGTTTATCTCGCTAATAATTCAATCTTTTGGCTACAATTCTATTAGAAGCTGGCTACAATTATTGAATTTTGGCTACAACTTTCCTTTCCATGGCTACAATTAAACAATAGCAGCGCAAATGAAAACCATTTTCAGAGCAGTCTTCTATTTAAGAAGCAACTATGTGAACAAGGAGGGTAAAACACCCGTGATGTTGAGAATCTATCTCAACAACGAACGACTTTCCATTGGCTCAACAGGCATTGCCGTTCAGCAGTCGCAATGGGATAGTGAAAAAGAACGACTGAAGGGAAGAACTACGGAGGCTCTTTCTACTAATCTCGAGTTGGATAACATCCAAAGCGGATTGCAGACTATCTTCAAAAAGTTGGAAATGACAGATGCCATTTCTTTGGAACGTATCAAGTCGGAGTATCTCGGCAAGAAAGAAGAGGTAGAAACGATGATGACACTCTTCGATAAGCACAACAAAGATATTGCCAAGCAAGTGGGCATATCTGTAAGTGCTGCCACTTTTCAGAAATATAATGTCTGCAAACGACACTTCACGACTTTTTTGCAGGATAAGTACAAACGTTCGGACATACGCTTGTCTGAACTCACCTATATTATCATACACGACTTTGATATTTATCTTCGCACAGTAGTTGGTCAGAACCCAAATACAGCCACCAAGACAATGAAGACTTTCAAGACAATTACGATTTTAGGAAGAAAAATGGGGGTAATCCATCATGATCCTTTTCTCAATCATCGTTTTCACCTTGAGCCAGTCAATCGTGGTTTCTTAACAGATGAAGAGATTTTGAAGATAGCCAATAAGAATCTGGGCATACAGCGTTTGGAATTGGTTCGTGACTTATTCGTATTCTCATGCTTCACAGGCTTGGCGTACATTGATGTGGCCAACCTTACTCCCGAGAACATTGTTACCCTTGATGACAAACAATGGATAATGACAAAACGACAAAAGACAAGTGTCGCAACAAATGTTCTTTTATTGGATATCCCGAAAAATATTATCGAAAAGTATAGTGGCAAGACCTATCGTGATGGTAAACTCTTCCCAATGCTAACTAATCAGCGAACTAATTCATATCTGAAGGAAATTGCAGATATTTGTGGCATTAAAAAGGACCTAACCTTTCACATGGCTCGCCACACATTTGCAACAATGTCATTGAGTAAAGGTGTTTCTATGGAATCAGTTTCTAAGATGCTGGGACATACCAACATTAAAACCACACAAATCTATGCCCGTATTACCAATAAGAAAATAGAACACGATATGGAACAGTTGGCGGGCAAGTTAGACAAGTTCAATGTTGCTATGGGCATCAACTCTAAATAATGTACAACCCTAAACCAAGAAAATTATGGGCGCAACCGATAAACCCTGTGGGGAGGGTCTAG
>NZ_KV817517.1:0-305 GCF_001814685.1 Prevotella sp. HMSC077E09
TTCTCCGATATTCTAAGATATACCGCGAAGCGGGTAGGAGACTTCCTCCTAGTGGTTTAGGCCTCCTCGTCGCAAGCGACATCTGAGAATATCCAAGAATATTATAGAAGATACAAGGGCTATTGGAAGACAAACAAACTCTTATTTTCAGATATCCTCCAATATTCTAAGATATACCGCGAAGCGGGTAGGAGTTCTTTCCCTTAGTTTTTAGGCCTCCTCGTCGCAAGCGACATCCAAGAATATCCAAGAATATTTCAGAAAAAATAAAGGTTATTGGAGGGCAAACAAACTCATATTTTCAG
>NZ_KV817517.1:405-45834 GCF_001814685.1 Prevotella sp. HMSC077E09
AATATTCTATGATATACCGCGAAGCGGTTAGGAGCCTTCCTCCTTGTGGTTTAGGCCTCCTGTCGCAATCGATATCCGAGAATATCTAAGAATATTATGGAAGATATAAGGGACATTTGATAATAAGACAGATTGAATTTCAACACATACTTTGTCAAAAAACATCTGAAAAAAACGGGGATTGAAAAACAGGAAACAGGAAAATAAAAAGCGGAAAATATTGGAAAAGAAGATTGAAAAGGAGAGATGGCAACACAAGAATAGGAGAGTACAATTGCAACTTGACGCAAAACAGCACGCTTTTTGATGCAGATTGGTGCATGATTTGACGCAACATGGCACATAACTTGACGCAGATGACAAGGTAATCTGACGTAAATCATGAAGAGATTTAATAGAAATAACGACGTATTTTATGCAAGTATATGATTTACAAACAGTTAGAAACATCGCAAATTCTGTGCGTTTTCGGCCCGAAGAAGAGTCTCACGGAGAATACGAGAGCGTTTTGTCAAGAAGTTTTCTATTAAGAGTTATCCCTTCATTTATTTTCATTTTTGCTTTGATTTGTCTGTGATAATCTTTATCTTTGCAGAAAGATTAAAATGTCATGGCAAATCAATCTCAATGGCAGGAAGCGTATTGGTTGCCGCTATTGCAACTGTATCTCAGGAAGCCCGTGGGCATGAAACCGCTCTACTCACGGCCCATGATAGATCTTGCCCTTGAATTAAACGTTGCACCTAAGCAGCTTTACGAGCAGATGAAGATGCTCGATAAGCGGGAAACTGCCTCACTGCAGCAGCTTTGGAAACGTTTTGCCACACACCAGAAACAGCTTCGACGCGACATCGAAACCATCAGAAAGATGCGGGGATTCAATCATCCCCAGCAGTTTTATGACGGTGTCAGCCAGGAAGAAACCTGGCAAACAGACTTCCGACCGCTGCAAGTGGATGCTTCGTTGACCCCACTCCACCTGATTATCATCCTTGACCTCTATTTCCGACTGACGCCTATCACGATGGTCAGCGACACACCCGAAGTGAAGGAATTAGCCACATTGCTAAGCTTAAAACCAGAGAAAGTGGCCGAAATCATGGGGATTTTCCAACTCTGCGACCCCTACTTGAACCGCATGGCATTTGAAATGAGCGAACTCTTTGCCTCCTGTCACGACGTGTGGCAGCGCTTTGGCAACCTCAACCCCAACGAACTGGCACGCGAAGCCACACAGATGAAAGATTTTTTTAAGACATCATGGCACAGAAACTGATACAAACTCAAGAACAGAAGCTGGCACAACAGATGCGCCTTTCACAGCAACAGATGTTGCAGGTGCGCCTGCTGGAGATGCCGTTGACTGAACTTGAGGAGAACATCAACGCCGAACTCGATGATAATCCTGCCCTCGAAAAGGACGACAGTGACATGACATTGGCTGAAAACGAGGGCGAGAACGACTTTTCAGACAGCGAGGATAACGACGATTTCGACAGCATGAACGAGAAAGAAGAGCGTCAGGATGCCCTTGATGCTGCCCTTGAAAACATCGGCAGTGATGATATCATGCCCCAGACTCCCTATGCCAACAACCACGATAATGCCGATTATGAGGAGACGGTATATGGTGACACGACCTCATTTTATGACAAGCTGAAAGAGCAGATGGATATGCTCACACTCACCGACAAGGAGCATTCTGTGATGGAATATCTCATCGGAAGCCTTGATGATGACGGTCTGTTGCGTAAGGATTTGGGCAGCATCAGCGACGAATTGGCTATCTATCACAATATCGATGTGAGCGAAACAGAGATTGAAAAGGTGCTGACAATGTTGCAAGGCATGGATCCTGCCGGCATCGGTGCACGCTCCCTGCAAGAATGTCTGTTGCTCCAGGTGAAGCGAATGCGCCGGGAAGGTGGGCACAGTCCACGCCTCTTGGAGGTCATGGAGCGCATTTTCAAGGAATGTTTTGAAGCCTTCACCAAGAAACATTGGGATAAAATAAAACTGCAACTCGGCCTCAGCGACACGCAGGTGGAAATGCTTCAGCGTGAAATCCGCAAGCTCAATCCGAAGCCGGGAGCATCACTTGGCGAGACCGAAGGACGCAACATGCAGCAGATTACCCCCGATTTCATTGTCGATACGGCCGATGATGGCACCGTGAGTTTCAGCCTCAACCATGGGAATATCCCCGATTTGAAGGTCTCTCCCTCGTTCACTGAAATGGTAGATGCCTACCGAAACAACAAGGAAGGCATGAGTAGGCAGGCTAAGGAGGCGCTACTCTATGCGAAAGAAAAGGTGGCTAAGGCGCAAGGTTTCATCGAAGCAGTGAAGCAACGCCGTCAAACACTGACGCTTACCATGCAGGCTATCATCGCTTGGCAAAAGAAATTCTTCCAAGACGGAGATGAAAGCGACTTGCGCCCCATGATATTAAAGGACATCGCCGATAAGACAGGACTCGACATCTCGACGATAAGTCGCGTCAGTAATGTAAAGTATGCGCAGACCAGATGGGGCACTTTCCCCCTTCGTTTCTTCTTCACGGATGCCTATACTACCGGAGAAGGCGAGGAAATGTCAACGCGGAAGATTAAGATTGCGCTGAAAACTGTCATCGAAAAAGAGGATAAGAGTAAGCCGCTCAGCGATGAGGCATTGACCAAACTGATGAAAGAAAAAGGCTTCCCGATAGCCCGTCGCACGATTGCAAAATACAGAGAGCAGCTGAATATCCCTGTGGCGAGGTTGAGAAGAGGGTAAACAAATACCCACCCCCAGCCCCTCCCCAAGGGAGGGGAGACTAAACTTGCAGGCTATTCCATAGTAGGCATATACGCAACGATACATGTTTTGAGACATGATGAAGCAGATGAAGTAATTGACAAACAAATATATAAAGTTCCATTTTCCTCCATGCTAAAGGGTTGAAAACCTTTCATGAGGTCGTACTCCCCTCCCTTGGGGAATCGAAGGTCGCTGTTCGTTGAGCCAGCGAAACGAGGAAAGCAATGGGTTGGGGGTAGGTTTATTCTATGAAAGAAAAAGATATTATATTGGCAGCACGCATATTCAGTATGGTATTCACACCATTCTATCTTCCCATTGTGGGCCTTGCCGCGCTGTTTCTCTTCAGTTATTTAGGCCTCATGCCATTAGGATATAAACTCACAGTGCTGGGTCTTGTTTATCTGTTTACCATTCTCTTGCCCACTTATATCATACGACTCTACCGACATTATCAAGGTTGGAAGCCTTTCGACTTCATCGTGAGAGAGCGAAGAATGGTGCCCTATGTCATCTCTATCGTGTGCTATTCGGTGTGTTACTACCTCATGAGCATAGCCCATATACCTCATTTCATGGGCAGCATCCTTGTAGCTGCGGTGTTGATACAGGTGGTTTGCGCCCTCATCAATGTGTGGTGGAAGGTCTCTATGCATGAAGCGGCCATCGGAGGAGTGGCAGGTGCATTGCTCGCTTTTGCCTTTCTGTTCACCTTTAACCCTATCTGGTGGTTCTCTTTGGTAGTATTTATCTCGGGCATTGTAGGCACAAGCCGCATGATGTTGCGCCAACACACGCTGTCACAGATTGTGGTGGCATGGCTCATCGGCTTCTTCTTAGCTTTCTTCACGATATCCATGGTATAGCCATTGCTTGAAAACGAAATTATAAACGAATTAAAAACATACAATCATGACACCAATTATCAGTATCATTATGGGCAGCACAAGCGACCTTCCAGTCATGGAAAAGGCTTGCAAATGGCTCAACGACAACGAAATTCCGTTTGAGGTGAACGCGCTTTCTGCCCATCGTACGCCCGAAGCTGTAGAGACTTTCGCCCGCAATGCCAAGCAAAGAGGCATCAAAGTGATTATAGCTGCAGCAGGAATGGCAGCCGCCCTGCCCGGTGTTATCGCTGCTTCGACTCCACTTCCTGTAATCGGTGTGCCTATCAAAGGTATGCTTGACGGCCTCGATGCCATGCTTTCTATCATCCAGATGCCCCCTGGTATTCCTGTGGCAACAGTCGGAGTGAACGCTGCCCAGAATGCAGCTATCCTCGCAACAGAGATGATTGCCCTCTCTGATGAAGCCGTTGCAGCTAAGATTGACGCATGGAAAGCGAGGCTTGGAAAGAAGATTGAGAAGGCAAATGAAGACTTGAAAGAGGTGAAGTATACATATAAATGTGATTAAGAGAAGCCTCCCCCGACCCCTCCAAGGAGGGGGGGAGCGCGCTTGAGAAGCCTGCAAAGAATATCAAAAAGAGAGGAAGAACGAATCTATTAAAGTCATTGACGATTTTTAATCCCTCTTATCAGACATACAGAAACCGAGAATTTACATTTCAACATGGGCATGGATAGATACTCACGAAGGGGTAAACCTATTTTCTCTTGGTGCTAATCAATAGAGAGAACACTGCATTGCAAGAAAGCATCAGCATATAAAACAAATGAATTTAAACATCAGTATTCTGCCCATCATCCGCTAATCCGCCCTCCCCTCCCTTGGGAGGGGGCGGGGGTAGGCTTTGAATGGGCTTCTTATACATTATGAACATAGATTTATTTCAATACAAACGGCGAGAGACATCGACCGTACATATAGGTGCAATCGACATGGGAAGCGAATATCCTGTGCGTGTGCAAAGTATGACAATCACCAATACCAACGACACGGAAGCATGCG
This sequence comes from Prevotella sp. HMSC077E09, assembly GCF_001814685.1. Lineage (NCBI taxonomy): Bacteria > Pseudomonadati > Bacteroidota > Bacteroidia > Bacteroidales > Prevotellaceae > Prevotella > Prevotella sp. HMSC077E09. Next base: position 5,122 of record NZ_KV817517.1, read on the forward strand.
TTAAGCAGGCAGAAGAGATTATCAAAGCAGGCGGAGAACTGGTTCGTTTGACCACACAAGGCACGCGGGAAGCTGAAAATCTCAAGCCTATCAACGCACAACTGCGGGCCGACGGCTACACAACACCACTCGTGGCCGACGTGCATTTCAATCCGAATGTGGCCGATGTCGCTGCCCTTTATGCCGAGAAAGTACGCATCAATCCGGGCAACTACGTTGATCCTGCCCGCAAATTCATCAAGCAGGAATACACTGATGAGGAATATGCTGCGGAGCTGAAGAAGATAGAAGAGCGCCTCATTCCATTCCTCAACATCTGCAAGGCCAATCACACGGCCGTGCGCATCGGTGTGAACCACGGCAGTCTGAGCGACAGAATACGCAACCGCTACGGCGATACTCCCGAGGGAATTGTGGAGAGTTGCATGGAATTCCTACGCATCTTCAAGCGCGAGAAGTTTGATAATGTCGTCATTTCTATCAAGGCTTCGAACACCATAATCATGGTACGTTCGGTCAGATTATTGGTTGAAACCATGGACAAGGAGGGCATGAACTATCCGCTTCATCTTGGAGTTACCGAGGCAGGAGAGGGCGAAGACGGACGCATCAAGAGTGCCGTTGGCATCGGTGCACTGTTGGCTGACGGCATCGGCGACACCATTCGCGTCAGCCTGAGCGAAGAACCTGCGGCCGAAATCCCTGTTGCCCGCCATTTAGTTGACTATATCAACCGCCGTCAGGGACATCTGCTCGTACCGGGAACTCAGGCAAAAGCCTTCAACTGGCTACGCCCCGAACGTCGCTTCACACGTGCCGTTGCAGGCATTGGAGGCAGCAATGCACCCATAGTCATCGCTTCTTCACTGAGTGGAAACAAGCAGGAGGCCGACTACATCTATGCAGGTCAGGAACTCAAAGAGCGCAAGGAAGGTCAGAAATACATTGTCGATTATGACCAATACATGACGCTCGACGACAAAACCAATGTCTATCCTATCTTCCCTGTGACTGCCGTTCCGTTCATAGCCATGGCAAAAGCCGACTTGAAATTCCTTGTTTTGCAGTTTGGTGCACCGACAGAAGAATATCTTGCCTGCCTCAAAGCGCATCCCGAAATCGTGGTTGTCTGCATGAGTAATCACCAGAATAGACTGGCCGAACAGCGTGCCTTGGTGCATGAAATGTGGGAGAATGGCGTTTTCAATCCCGTGGTTTTCGCACAGATGTATCGTCACACAGCAGCCGAAAAGAGCGATTTCCAACTCGAAGCTGCCGCAGACATGGGGGCATTAATGGTCGACGGACTGACCGACGGACTATGGCTCATGAACGATGGCGATATTCCACAGAGCATCATCACCGACACTGCATTCGGCATTCTGCAGGCTGCACGACTTCGTACAAGCAAGACTGAATACATCAGTTGCCCGGGATGTGGCCGCACACTCTATGACCTTCGCGAAACGATTGCCCGCATCCGCGAGGCCACAAAAGACATGAAAGGCCTTAAAATCGGTATTATGGGCTGCATTGTCAATGGTCCGGGCGAAATGGCCGATGCCGATTACGGCTACGTGGGCGCAGGAGTTAACCGCGTGAGTCTTTACAGAAAGCAGGTCTGTGTGGAAAAGAATATCCCGCAGGAAGTGGCAGTAGAACATCTGTTGGCACTCATCAGAAAGGATAGGGAGAGTTGATTGGCAGACAAGTTGACGGGTTTTACAAGCATAGAAGTGGGCAGTCCACGGGGTTGAGAGACAAGGAGGGAGTTAACAAGTTGACGAGCTTACAAGTTCCAAAGTTGACACTCAATAAGATGAGTAATATCCGATGAATGGGCAGATACGAGAACATACGGCGCACATATGAATTCATATGCCACGAGGTTCTTTTGACTCCAGTTTGCAATCTGCGTCACATCAGCTTGTAACTTGATGCAGATTACCGCGTGATTTGCGTCAAAATGCACGCTAACTTGACGCATATTGCAGTGTCATCTGACGCAAATTGAAAATCCTGATAGGGAAAGCCATGCTCATCCCCCATTCAATCAGAGGATAAAGCATGGCTCTCTGGCACTACTACAACAACTATCAATCTTTTTCCTTAAAGAAGCTAAACGATACTAAGCAATCTAACCAAAGTAGAGTAGTGCCGAAGCATGTAGTTTCGTTGGATATGTTTCTGACAACCTATACAAAATGGAGACGTTACCATTCGATGGCCTGATCCTCGTCGGGGATCTGCGTGTTCAGCTGTCGTTCTAATGTCAGCGTGCCGCTGACCGACCAGTTGAACTCTGAACCGGGTGCAGAGGTGTAGTCTACATAATCATAACTGATGTTGTTGATGATTACATAGCGGTGTACAAGGTAGGGTCTTACATCATCTTTCTGTTCGATGATATGAAAAGAGGCCTGTTTGTTCACTTTCAGTTTCAGGTCATTGTTGGTAGTGTAGAAGTCTACCGTTCCCTCCTTCTCTCCGTTAAAATGGGCCATGATCTTGTATTTGGCACGGTCGGTGCGGCTCTCATCGATATCGCCGGCGTAGAAGAATATGGTTTTGTCGTCTACCACATATCCACGGATAGTGGATTTTGCCGTAGCGTTAGCCTCGTCGCCCGTAACGAAGATTTTCATCATACTGCCCGAATAGTCGCCCGAATAGTCGTTGAAAGGGAAGATGCGCAGGAGCGCCTTGGCGTAGTTCTTGCGGGGATGAGCCGTGTAGCCATAGTCCTTACCGTTTACGACAGTAAGTGGCAGCACCCATTTGTTGCTCATGTCAATGCCGTTGAAGTTGAACTTCACATTGAGCAGTCCGACGCTTTTCCCTGACGGGATTGTCACCGTGTCGGGAACGGTGGCATAATCTTTCATGTCGGTGTACCATAGTTCAGTTCGATTCAAGAAGCGGGCTTGATTGAGGATATTCAGCGTGTCGCTGTCGTGTGCTATATGCACCGTAATGTTATTGCTGTTCTGCAATGAGCCACTGACGATTACCGGCAGTTTATAAGATGAGAGACCACTGCCTTCAGTAAAAGTCTTGTCGGCATTACGGCGGCTGTAGGGCACGTAGATGTCGGTGACGCCTAATTTGCCGAGCGGTGAGCGAAAACTGATATACTGCGTATATTGCTCTTCGGTCCATTCGTCGTTACAAGCAGTAAGCGTAGCAAGTGTGCTTACTAACATTACCATATATATCGGAAGATGTTTTACTTTCATTTTTTTTTATAACTTAAAGGAGTTAATCGTTGTAGGTCCAACCGGGGTTCTGCGTCAGGCGTGAGTTATGTTTCAGTTCGCTGTGACGGATAGGCCAGAAATACATCTTGTCGGAGAAAGTGGTGCGCAGATTGTTGATAGGAATAATCTGTTGGAATTCTGCCGGATGGTTGGCATCCATCATCACGTTACATCCATAAATGCGCTGATTGAGTTCGCGTGGTGCGTCTTTCCAGCGACGCAGATCGAAATAACGCTTGCCCTCGCCCATGAATTCAATCATGCGTTCGCGTTTGATCTTGGCGCGCAAGAGGTCTTTGTTGGCATAAACATCCGTGGAATAATCGGGTACTCCGCCACGTATACGTATGGGATGTATGCCTTTCTGTATCTCGGTAATGTCACGACGAATGTTGTAAGTGGTTGCTTCGTCCCATGAGGGAATGTTGTATGTGCCATCGAGTTCGTTGAGTGCCTCGGCATAAAGCAACAGGATGTCGGCATAACGAATAGCGGGTTCGGCCCTGTCCTTGATATTCCTGTAATCTTCGCGGTCAGGAACGTCGGTGGGGTTGACATATTTTTTCACACTGATCCCCGTGCGCAGGTAGAATTGTGAGTTGTTATAGCCGTTGCCACTGCCACGATAATAGAAAGTCTGACGGTTGTGGTGGGTGCTTTCCGGATCACCTAAATACTCCCACACAGAGCCGTTATAGCCTACAGAAGCATAGAAACGCGGTTCGCGGTTGGCATATTGCAGCGACACATTAGCAGCCAACGGCTTGTATTTTCCACGCCGATAATCACGTGCTGTGGTAAATCCTTTGAGGCGTGCAGCCCCGTTTCCGCCGTTCAGTTCACTGTCTTTACCGGGGCAGTCGCTACCATCGTTCATATAATAAGCGTCTACCATCTTCTGGGTGAGACCATGTGTGTTCCAGCCGCCAAAGTCGCGTGGCATGGAATGACGTGCAAATGATTTCATGCTGTGGTTGATGCGGGTGGCATTCTGGTCTATGCGTGAGAAGATGAGTTCAGGATTGTCTTCGGGTGCGACATCTCCGTTGAATATGACACGGTAAGACTTAAAGGGATCTATATCTTTCCAGCCTGTAGGCCATCCGCTTTGAGCGAATGAGCAACTTGTTGCGGCAGGCACAATGGTAGCGGGGTCGCCCGCTGCATCTGTCGTGCTGAACGAGGCATGATAGAGGTCGTACACACCAAGCTGCATAACATCTTTGCAGGCAGCTGCTGCACGGGCCCATTTCTCTTCTTTATAGTCAGCGTTGAGCAGTACTCGCCCCTTGTCGTCTACCAATTGCTTGGCATAGGCATCGCTGTTTCCGTTGGCCAGTGGGCTGGCAGCGTAGGTCAGTGCAAGGGCGCGTGTGGCTAAGCAGGCACCCTTTGTGGGGCGTGCGATGTTTTCTCCGTCGCGCTTGGTGTATTGTATTTCCTTGGCAGCCTGCACCATTTCACGGCTGATATAGTTGGCCACCTCTTCGTAGGAACTGCGCGGAGTGGCAATCTGTTCGTAACTTTTGGTGTAGTCAACACCTTCATCGGGCATGATAGGCACCGGACCATAGCGGCGGAGCAACAGCCAATAGAAATAAGCGCGCACAAAACGTGCCTGTCCCTTGAAGTCGAGCCGTTCTTTTTCGGTCATTTCATTGTTCCTGTAGATATTGGCAATGAATACCGAGGCCTGATAAATGCCCCTGTAACACATCGTCCAGCCGTCGTTAAAGTCGTTTTCGTCGTATTCGCCTTGCATGAACGTGTTGTACGAAAGTTCATTGGCTTCCTTGGAGTCGTAGTTGACATCGCGGTCGCCATAGTACATGTCGTCGGCAAAGGTAAACGAATTGGTTTCTCTCTCCTTGCCAACAACGTCGGCATTTTCGTCTTTCAAGAACGAATAAGCGTAAGCAAGCCATTGCTGGGAGCGTACTCTGCTGGAGAAAACCTTTTCTATGGTGAGGCGGTCTTCGAAGTATTTGTCAGAATCCAGATAGTCACTGCAGGAAGAAAAGAGCGTTCCGATGCCCAGCGCTAACGTTATCAGGGTGATATTTTTATGTTTCATGATGTGTGTCTGTAATTATAAACTGATTTGTATACCTGCTGTGAGCGAACGGGTGATAGGGTATATCTGCCCCCGCTGGCTGCTGTCGAGTTCGGGATCCCACAGCTTGAAGGGTGACCAAGTGATGAGGTTCTGTCCCGAAATGTAGATGCGCACACTCTCTAAGTGTATGGTGTTGACCATGGGTTTAGGCAGGGTGTAGCCGATATCAAGATTCTTCAAGCGCAGGAAACGGCCGTTGCGCAGCCAGAAACTGGATGACTGTTGATTATTGAGGTTATAGCCGTAACTCAAACGAGGGTATGGGGCATTGGGATTTTCGGTTTCCTTGGTACCTGATATATCGGATGAAATCCAACGGTTGTCGGTTATTCCTTGCAGAATGTTCCCCCAACGACCATCTCTGAAGGCATTAACTGCCCCACTATTGATAAGGAATGTGTATTTTCCTGCACCCTGGAAGTGAAGGTTAAGGTCGAACCCGCGCCAGCTGACAGATGCTCCAAGGCCATAGATGAGACTCGGGGTATCGGTTGCCCCTATAGCAACGCGGTCGCCATCATCTACGATACCGTCGCCGTTGACATCCTTATACTTGATGTCACCAGGCTGAACGGTTCCCCAACTCTGTTTGGGTGAGTTGCGAATATCGTCGTAGTCACGAAACAGTCCTAATGCAATAAGGCCTCTTTGCTGATTAACCCGGTAGCCTTTTCCATACTGGTAGGCATAGACGTTATTTTCTTCGTCGCGTTCCAAGATGGTATTTTTGCTGTACGTGATGTTCCCACGCACTGTCCAGTTTATCTCTCCGATGTGGTCTTTATATTGAAAATTGCCGTCAAAACCCTGAGATTTTACAGCTCCTACATTTGCCCATGGATAGCTTTCAAGTCCTGTGATGTCGGGTAAGAACATGCGCTGTATGAAGATACCCGTTCGCTTCTCATGGAAATAATCCATCGTGAGCGAGAACTTGTTGTCGAATGCCACGAAATCAAAGCCGAAATCAGTTTTGCGTGCAACCTCCCATGTGACGTTTGGTGATGCCATCTGGGTATAATGTATTCCGGGTATGGTCCCTGAAGAGAGATTCGAACCCCAGTTGTAGCCTATGTTCGGCGTGTAGTCGAGTGTGTAGAGATAAGGGAATCTTCCCATATTGTCGTTACCCACTTTACCCCATGAATAGCGTAGTTTGAACATATTAAGCCATGGCAATGCCTTCTTGACGAGTGGCTCTTCAGCTACATTCCATGCTAAGGAGAAAGCGGGGAAGAAGCCGTAGCGGTGATGATCGGCAAAGTTCTCTGAGCCGTTGTAGCCGAAGTTGAAATCGATGAAATAGCGTAGTGCATAGTTATAGGTCAGCTGTCCGGCAAGTCCTTGGTTCCTTTTACTCACAGAATTCTTGATGTCTGTGCCGATATTCCGTGTCTGTATCCGCTCGTCTTGTGTAAAGCGGCTGACTGCACTGAAGTTGTGTAGCTTGTCGAAAGTGCGATCCCAACGCAACAATGCCTCCAGAAACTCGTGGCGCGAACCATCTCCGCCTGACGTTTGGCTCATGGAAGTCTCTTCAAACAGTTTGTCCCAGATGATGTTGCCCTGTGAGTCGCGGCTGTTGGCACGATACATGGCTGGCCAAAGGCGATAGTAGATGTGGTTGCTGTTATAAGTATCATACCCAAATCGGCCCGTAAATGAGAGGCCTTTGGTAATAAAGTCCAACTTTTGTTCTACGGTTACATTTGTCTGTATGTTATTGTCCCATTCTTCGTTGTATCCTGTACGTGTGGATGAAACCCAGGGATTCATTTGATGGATATTGTTTCCATAGGCCGGAACATAACCATTGGAATAAAGAACAGGAGAGCTAAGGGCATTGAAGCCAAAGAGTTCGCTCCACAGGTATTGGTCGCCGAGACCGGGACTGTTGCGTTTGTTGAGATTGCCCGACACACCCAACTTGATGATTGTCATCGGAGTAACATCTATATCCACATTCATGCGGTAGTTCCAGCGTTTGTAATTGGCATTAGTGTCGTATTTTTTACGTAGTGTTTCGTCGGTGTTATACATGCCTTGATCTTCCACATACGATAGTGAAACAAAATAACGGGCCGTGTTTCCACCCCCACTCATACTCAAATCAGCCCGATAACTCATAGCCCCGTTTTTGAGCAGCAGTTTTGACCAGTCTACGTTAGGATAGAAATCGGGATCCAATCCCGATCTGATAAGTGCTAACTCTTCGGGTTGATACTGTGGCGCAAGGTTACGGGTTACACGTGCCTCATTGAGCAGGTTAGCATACGTGGGTGCATCTATAAACTTCGGCGTAATGGTTCGAGTGTTATACGAAGCCTCGCCTTTTACATTGATGTTTATCTTTCCGGCTTTACCGTGCTTGGTAGTAATAAGAATTACACCATTAGCACCTTTCGAACCATAGATAGCTGTTGCCGAAGCGTCTTTCAACACAGAGAAACTCTCAATATCTTCTATATTCAGGTCATCGATGTTATTCCGCTCAAAGCCATCTACAAGTATCATTGCAGAGGCACTGGCTCCAAAGGTTGAAATACCGCGGACCCAGAAGCGCGATGTACTTTTACCCGGCTGCCCTGATGACTGCATGGCAATGATGCCTGGAACGTTGCCCGCCAAAGCATTAGTGAAGTTTGATGAGGGGAATTGTTTCATCTGCGATACGTCTACATTGGTGATGGCTCCAGTCACCGTAAGCTTCTTTTGTGTGCCGAGACCAGTGACGACAACTTCATCAATGGCGTTTGTCTTTTCTTCTGACATCTGTACGTCGATTACTTTTTGTCGCCTTTAACCAGCACACTCACGGGCTTGTAACCAATGTAAGAGAACACCAGCGTGTGATATTGCTGTATCTTGATGTTATATTTTCCATCAATATTGGTGATAGTACCCAGTCCCTTGGCATCTTTCACGGTGACACTGACACCGATGAGGGCTTCTCCTGCAGCATCGGTCACGGTTCCCGAGATATTCAGCTGTTCCTGTGCTAATGCATTAAACACGATGCAGCACGACATCCAGAATAATATGAATAGTTTTTTCATTGTCTTGTTGCCCTAATTGGCGTTTTATTTTTCCATTGAAATAGTGCGTATCTTGCGTCCTTTGGTATCAAGGATGTAGAATGTATTACTCTTTTCATCGTAGGCAATACCTGTAGGACTATTAAAACGAGCCACTTCTCTTAGGTCGCCATCTTCTGTTCCCCACATGTTGCCATCGCCAGCTTGCGAAGAAGTGCCACGCCCTGCATATGTGCGGATGATTCCATCTGGCGTAAGGTAGCGTATGCAGTGGTTATTGTTATCGCAGAAGTAGAAGTCGTACACGTCATCACGATTCTCTGCTACATATTGTTTGTTTTTTACGAAGCAACCCTGATAGGGTCTGTTTACGCGCGCTCCCGTACCGACGCCGTCTACCCAACCGTTGTTTCGTGCCTGTCCTGCCACAACGTACGGTGGAGCAAAACTTTTAGTAGCCTCATTATAGTCGGAACGGAGTATGTAATGTTTATTAATGACAGCGATGTAGCAGTACTTACCCGTAGGATGAATGAAAATCTTAAACTCCCAACTAACATCTTGAATAGTGAATAACTCTTTAAAATTACCATCGGTCCAATTGGGATACCACGTTCCACCACTGGTAACGGTATTGAAGTAATTGTCCATATTGAGGCGGAACACCTGTCCACGCTCATAGCTGTTGAAGTAAAGTTCTCCGTTTATGGGATGTACGGCTGCCCCATTACATTGTTTATATGCAGCCAAGATCTGCGATTTAGAGTCATCGGTGAAAGTGCCGTCGCTGTTTCGCTTCACAATCCACACACTGGGACTCTGCAGCTGACGGTCATCGCGGTCGGTAGAGATGAGCATATATTGTCCGTCATGCGAGAAATCAATAGAACGTAACCTCTGGTTATCAAACTTAGACATAAAAAGGATAGTTTTTACCTCTTTCTTTTCTAAGTCGAGCGCTTGTATACCGTGCGCGTTTTCATCATAAACGACGTATAAAATGTTAGGATATAGTGGGTCGAAAGTAAGGCAGCCTTCACCGGCAAATCCCGTGGCCGTCTTGAAAGGACCGTCATGCCATCCTTGATCATCGAATTGGTTACGTATGCCGCTAAGTGTTCCCACAACCATCTTTCGTTCGTAATTAAATTTACTGCCGGCAGTAGCACTCTGTTCATTGGCTGTTTTGCCGCCAACAGATACCACAACCTCGCCCGTATAGGCTTTGGCCGGTACCAAACAGTATAGGCAATCGCCTTTAACATTAATAAGAACGGCCCGATGTCCACCAAGGGTAACTTTGACATTGGCTGTGTCGTTCCCGAAATTACTGCCATATACGACCAATTTCTGGTCAGCTCCGCCCGCCTTGGGAACAAAGTCTGTTACAGTTACGGGGCGGCCGGGATCATACTTCCCGGAAGAATCGTCAACATTGTCACTTCGGCATGCTGACATTAAGGTGGCACAAAACAGCAAAGTTGCCCATACGGATTTTCGGGCATAGATGCTTAGATTATTTTTCTTCATAGATATATTGTTTTTTTATTCCTCTTTTTATTTCACGGTATTACACCCTCCATAAGGGTCACTGTTCCGATACATTTATGTGGAAAATTCATCGGCAAAGTTAGTGAGAAATGAATTATTGCAATAAAACAAACCGTTCAAAAGATAAAAAAAACAGGGCATTTAACTGTTTTTTTTACTGGAAAATGTAGGAAAAGATACACAAATATAAATATTATTCATTAAACAATACTTGCATGAAATATGTTTTCAACAGGTTTAAAATATCAATTAAAAGAGTAGTATCATTAGTGTAATCTGAATTGTGTTAAGTCTCTGTCCTCTGTTTTTACTCTCAGGTGAAAGACGTATTTTTAAATTATGTTCTCTATAAGAGAAACTCTTCTGTCAACAAAGCCATATGACTTCATATCAGTTTCCAAATTTTATTGCCAATTGCAGTGAGATAAGGCTCAGTTAACCTACAGCATAACTCGCTTATAGCTGACGTTTCATTAGGTTAGATAGATCAATTTCTTGAGTGCTATGCCAGAGGGAGAATATACCTTTATTTTAATTATCTTACGTAATCAGATGTTAGTACTTTTTGACAGTGTTGGTTGTATAGATGATACTTCTTATCATATTAATTTAATCTAAAATGATTTGCAATTTTATCTTTAAAAGTATATTCTCATCCTCATCTTCCTACACTCTTTCCTTTATTTTCCACTTTCATTTGAAAAGTTACTTACACAAATTCCATCATTATATTCAGACATAAGGCTACAAAATGGAGGTTTATTCCACTTCTTCTTCCCTGCATTCATCTCGTTCTTTTTCTCTCTCTATAATTTTGTTATATCGGGATTTATGCGTAACTTTGCACCTGATTAATATATTAAGTGTAACATTTGTGGAAGAATTTGGCTGCTTGCAACCACATAAAAAAATGCTAAAACTGCAAAATCCCCCTCAGATTTTACGGTTACTTGGTGTTATTCCACGCTAAAAAAGTAATGGAAAAATGAGTTATCTATTTTCTTCAGAGTCGGTGTCAGAAGGACATCCTGATAAGGTTTCCGACCAGATTTCAGACGCTTTGCTTGACCAGTTTCTCGCTTATGACGAGCAATCTCACTGTGCCATAGAGACATTCTGCACCACAGGACAGGTGGTTATAATGGGTGAAGTGCGGTCAAAAGAGTACATTGATCTGCAAAATATTGCACGAAACACTATCAAGAAGATTGGCTATACTAAGGCCGAATATCAGTTTGATGGTAATTCTTGTGGCATTCTTACGGCTATTCACGAGCAGAGTGATGACATTAACCGCGGTGTGAGCCGTGAGAATGAAGACGAACAGGGTGCCGGTGACCAGGGTATGATGTTTGGTTATGCAACGAATGAAACGGAGAACTACATGCCGGTTTCACTCTATCTGTCGCATTTGCTGATGAGTACGTTGGCCGATATCCGCCGTGAAGGGAAGCAAATGACTTATCTGCGCCCCGACTCCAAGAGTCAGGTGACGATAGAATACAGCGATGCCGGCATTCCACAACGCATTGACACGATTGTCGTGAGCACGCAGCACGACCCGTTCATGGACGATGATGAGGCGATGCTGGCCAAGATACGTGAAGATGTTATCAATATTCTCGTGCCACGCGTAAAGGCACAGTTGGGTGAGAAAGTACTGGCGTTGTTCAATGACAACATTAAATATTTCGTCAATCCTACGGGTAAGTTTGTCATCGGTGGGCCTCACGGAGATACGGGGTTGACGGGACGCAAAATTATTGTCGACACATATGGTGGCAAGGGAGCACATGGAGGAGGTGCTTTCTCGGGTAAGGATCCATCGAAAGTCGACCGTTCGGCAGCCTATGCAGCACGTTATATTGCCAAGAATATGGTAGCTGCAGGCGTGGCCGATGAAATGCTTGTGCAGCTTGCTTATGCCATTGGTGTGGCCCAACCTGTCAGCGTCTATGTCGACACTTATGGGCGCAGTAATGTCAAGATGAGCGACAGTGAGATTGCAAAGAAGGTACAGGAGATGTTTGATTTGCGTCCACATGCCATTGAACGTACTTTGAAACTGCGCCAGCCCATGTATCTTGAAACAGCTGCCTACGGTCATATGGGACGTAAGAATGAGGTGGTCAGGAAGACGTTCACCAGTCGCTATCATGAGCAGAAGACTATCAATGTGGAGCTGTTCACATGGGAGAAACTCGACCGTGTGGATGAAATTAAACGCGCATTCAATCTTTAACAGCATATAAGAAGGACGGATAGCGTGGCTTTCCGCCCTTTTTTCATAGCATCAAAATGAGACAACAAGAGGATTCTATCGCAAGTGTAGAGATACAACAAGACCTGCAAGGTGCAGCCGCTCGCGTGCACAAGCAGCCCACTCCGGCTGAAGTCATCGGTTGGTTACCCAAGAATGCTACGCCCGAACAGCAGGATTCTGCCGTTCAAGCACACATCAAACCCAGCAAGATTACATGGAGTGAACGTCCTGATACACTTCATCTGCCGGGTCATTCCGTTGGTAGAAGCTGGCGCGATGTGAGTCTTCCACGTTATTACAAAGAGTCGTTTTTCTCGAAATCTCCACTCTTCCATCCTGAACAACCTGGTGGACGAATGGGCGTTGCCGGTGATCCTGTGCCTTATTCTGTGGCTTCCGACAATGTCATCACGGGTATTCTGCTTGCTTGTTTCATTCTTGTTATGGTGGCCTACACCAAGTCGAAGCGTTTCATTCAACGTCAGGCAAAGAACTTTTTCTATGTGCAGTATGGTGAAACTACCGTCATTTCAGAGACTTCGAACGAGCTTCGTTTCCAGTTCTTCCTCATGCTACAGACTTGTCTGCAACTCTCTTTGCTGTTCTTTTTCTATACGCGTGCCGCCATCAGTGATACGTTTATCATCGAGCAGTACAAGGTAATCGGATGGTTTGCAGGTGGAATTCTGGTCTATTTCCTACTGAAAATTCTGGCCTATACGATTATAGACCTGACGTTTTTCGACTCGAAAAAAAATGAACAATGGCTGAAGTCTTACCTCTTTATCATATCAATAGAAGGATTGTTGATTTTCCCCGCCGTGATGCTTGTAGCTTACTTCGGTCTTGAACTGCAGCATGCTATGATTTATTCCATTATCATCATCGTTTTGCTTAAAATCCTTTCGTTCTACAAGACCAATCTTATCTTTTTCAGACAAAATGGCAGTTTTCTGCAGAATATTTTGTACTTTTGTGCGCTTGAAATAACGCCGTTGATTGCATTATGGGGCACATTGGCGATGATCAATGGATATTTGAAAATCAATTTTTAAGACAATAAATGATAAAGAAGATTTTAATTTCTCAACCACAACCGGCCAGTGACAAGTCGCCTTACTACGATCTTGCCAAGGAGCACGGCATTGAAATGGTGTTTCGGCCATTCTTTAAGGTTGAGGGTATCTCCTCAAAGGAATTCAGGCAGCAGAAAGTCAGTCTGCTTGATCATACTGCAGTGGTGTTCACTTCACGTCATGCCATCGACAATTTCTTTACGCTTGCGAAAGAATTGCGTGTCACGATACCAGAGGACATGAAGTATTTCTGTCTCATTGAGACCATTGCCCTCTACATACAGAAGTATGTGCAATACCGTAAGCGCAAGGTGTTCTTCGGCACAACAGGAAAGATTGACGGCTTGTTGCCACAGATGTTGAAGCATAAGGGCGAAAAGTTTCTTGTGCCGCTGAGCAGTGTTCACAATGACGATATCAAGAGTATGCTTGACAGCAAGGGACTCAAGCATAGCGAATGTGTGATGTATCGCACTGTCAGCAATGACTTCAGCGAAGACGAAAAGAAGAATTTCGACTATGATATGCTGGTCTTTTTCAGTCCCACTGGTGTCAAGGCACTCAAAAAGAACTTCCCCGATTTCAAGCAAGGTGACATTAAGATTGCCGCTTTCGGGCCGGCAACAGCCAAGGAAGTAGAGGCACAAGGCATGCGCATTGACCTCATGGCACCGAGTCAGGAACATCCTTCCATGACGGCTGCACTGAAAGATTATCTAGAAAAAAACAAATAAACAACGACAAGGAAGCAGCATCATATGGCTGAGATCCATTCGGAAAGACTTCCAAAGCAGGAGCGCGTCTGTAGCAAGAAGCTTATCGACAGGCTCTTCAATGGCGGACACAGCCATTCGATGTCGGCCTTTCCACTGCGAGTGGTCTATATGCCGATGGAGGCAGAAGACGAAAGTCAGCCTTTGCCTCGTACGCAATTGCTTGTCAGTGTGCCCAAGAAATGCTTCAAACGGGCTGTCAAGCGCAACCGCGTGAAGCGCCAAGTGCGCGAGGCCTATCGCTTGCAACGCCAGATTTTAGCCGACAAAATAGCCGACCGTCACAGTATGGTGCTGGCCTTTATCTGGCTTGATGACAAGCTCTATCCTACCGAGGTGGTCATGCAGAAAGTGAAGAACCTGCTTCAACGCATCAGTGAAAAGCTATGAATGTGCTGAAAACGATAATACATGGGATATCACGTATCCTCGTGTGGGCTTTGCTCTTACCCATTCTTTTCTATCAGCATGTGATTTCACCTTTCACGCCACCATCATGCCGTTTCACGCCTACGTGCTCCGAATATGCCCGACAAGCACTCATGAAACATGGCCCACTGAAAGGACTCGCACTGGCGGTATGGCGCATTCTCAGATGTAACCCATGGGGAGATAGCGGATATGACCCCGTTCCCTGAACGCCTTTCAGAGGCTCCCCTACAACATATTTACAAACACTGCAGGGCAGCAGAAGTTGCATATACCTGCTTTTTATAATACAAGAAGACATGGCAAAGAATTTTGTTGAAGAATTGAAATGGCGTGGTATGCTCGCGCAGATTATGCCGGGAACGGAAGAGTATCTGCAGAGTAACATGGTATCAGCCTACTTGGGAACTGACCCCACGGCCGATTCTCTCCATATCGGTCACCTCTGTGGCATCATGATGCTGCGCCATTTGCAGCGTTGCGGCCACAAACCCTATCTGCTTGTGGGCGGAGCAACAGGCATGATTGGCGACCCTTCGGGTAAGAGCCAGGAGCGAAACCTGCTTGACACCAAGACTCTCTACCACAACCAAGAGGCTATCAAGAAGCAAGTGGCGAAGTTTCTCGACTTCGATGGCAACGAACCTAACAAGGCCGAACTCGTCAACAATTATGACTGGATGAAAGATTTCACTTTCCTTGATTTCGCAAGAGAGGTGGGAAAGCACATCACTGTCAACTACATGATGGCCAAAGACAGTGTACAGAAGCGCTTGAATGGTGAGGCTCGAGACGGACTTTCATTCACAGAGTTCACCTATCAGCTGCTTCAGGGCTACGATTTCCTTTATCTCTATCAGCATCATGGCGTTCGTCTGCAGCTCGGTGGCAACGACCAATGGGGTAATATGACCACAGGCACGGAACTTATCCGCCGCACTTTGGGCAATGAAGCCGAAGCGTTCTGCCTCACCTGCCCATTGATTACGAAAGCAGATGGGCGGAAATTCGGTAAAACGGAGAGCGGAAATGTGTGGCTCGACCGTAATCGTACCACACCATATGCCTTCTATCAGTTCTGGTTGAACGTCAGCGACAGTGATGCCGAGCGCTATATCAAGATCTTTACCGACCTCGATAAGGAGACTATTGATGCTCTTATAGCCGATCATCAGCAGGATCCCGGGCGCCGTATCTTGCAGAAGAGACTCGCAGAAGAGGTCACCACCATGGTACATTCCAAGGAAGACCTCGACATGGCCATTGCAGCCAGCAACATTCTCTTTGGCAAAGCCACCAAGGATAGCCTTGCACAACTTGACGAAGCCACGCTCAACGATGTCTTCAAAGACGTGCCTCATTACACAGTTGACCGCTCATTGCTCGGTTCTCCGGCTGTAGACGTGTTCAATCAAGAGGAAATGGACATCTTCCCCAGCAAGAGTGAGATGAGAAAACTCGTCAAAGGAGGTGGTGTCAGCTTGAATAAGGAGAAACTCTCTGCCTTTGATCAGCTTGTCACAACCGATGACCTTATCGATGGAAAATATCTCCTTGTACAGCGCGGAAAGAAGAACTATTATCTCATCACCGTCAAGTAAGAATTCATCTACATTTCAATAGAAAAAGTCTGCAAGACACTTTGCCTTGCAGACTTTTTTGTATATTTGCTTCATCGATCCCAAATGATGTCACATGAAGAAATATCTGATCCCCTTTCTACTTCTCTTTTGTACGCTTATCGGTACTGCCCAGGAACACAAAAGCTTTGATACGTCCGATTGGAAGCGCATCAAAGACCTGTACACATCACGTCCTGACAGCATCCGAAACCTTGTGAAGACACTGACAAGTAGGGCACCTAAGTCTCCGTTAACCACGGAGGAAAGCCTGCTGGCCTATATCGGACAAAGCTATATCAGCCAAGGAAAGGAAGAAAAAATCCTTCAAGAAATGTTCAAAGCCCTTATCATATCGGTTTACAAGATGACGCAAATTGCATCGTAATTTGATGCTGATTACATACTGTTTTGACGCTGATTACAGTGTCTTTTCGCGCAGATTGCAAGACCTTTCGCCAAAAGGTATGAGAAAGGGGAAAGCCCGTTTGGACTTTCCCCGACACAAAGATAATGTTTTTGAGAGGCAAATGCAAATCTTGTTTGAATTTAATTTACAATCAATAGCCTGCAAACCGTTTTCCAAACTGTTGGAAAACGTGTAGGATGTTGCCTCTTGTTTCTATCCAACCTGGCTTCCAGGCTTCACCTTGTTGAGCGTTGTTGTGACGCAGAGACTGCCGTCAAAGTTGACAGCACTAAGGATCATCCCCTGACTTTCGATGCCCATCATCTTGCGAGGAGCAAAGTTTGCCACGAAAAGAACATCTTTACCGACGAGTTGTTCCGGCTCATAATAGGCTGCAATACCACTGAGAATGGTGCGGTCTGTGCCGCTTCCGTCGTCGATAGTGAACTGCAGAAGCTTCTTGCTCTTCTTCACTTTCCGGCAGTCTTTGATGTGACCCACACGGATATCCAATTTCTCAAAGTCGTCGAAAGCCACTTCTTTCTTTATCGGTTCGGCCTTATAAGCAGCGGCTTCATTGGCTTTCTTGGTGGCAGCAAGCTTGTCGAGCTGATACTGAATGACGTCATCTTCAATCTTATCAAACAGTAACTCTGGCTCTGCAAGCCGATGACCAGCCTTTAAGAGATTGGTGTTTCCAAGCTCACTCCAATCGAACGACACCATATTGATAAGCTTTCGGAGCTTCTCTGAAGAGAAGGGAAGGAACGGTTCGAATGCAATGGCAAGGTTGGCAACTAATTGAAGCGAGATATAGAGAATGGTTTCAACGCGCTTCGGATCGGTCTTCCACACCTTCCAAGGCTCACATTCGGTGATATATTTATTGCCGATGCGGGCTAAGTTCATGGCTTCTTTCTGTGCTTCACGGAACTTAAAGACATCAAGGTAGGCCTCAACCTTCTCCTTTACATCCTTGAATTCATTGAGTGCTGCACGGTCAACATCCTGCAATTCGCCACAAGCGGGAACCACACCTGCCCAGTATTTCTTCGTCAGTTGCAGGGCACGGTTGACGAAGTTGCCGTAGATGGCCACGAGTTCTGAGTTGTTGCGTTCCTGAAAATCCTTCCAAGTGAAGTTGTTGTCCTTGGTTTCGGGAGCGTTTGCCGTAAGTACATAGCGCAGCACATCCTGCTTCCCAGGCAGCTCTTGCAAGTACTCGTGGAGCCAAACAGCCCAGTTGCGGCTCGTAGATATCTTGTCATCCTCGAGATTTAAGAACTCATTGGCCGGTACATTGTCGGGAAGTATGTAGTCACCATGGGCTTTAAGCATCGTCGGGAAGATGATACAGTGGAACACGATGTTGTCTTTTCCAATGAAATGTACTAAGCGGGTATCGGGATCTTTCCACCATTTCTCCCACGAACCAAACTTCTCCGGCTCATTGTCGCAAAGTTCCTTGGTGTTGCTGATGTAGCCGATTGGCGCATCAAACCATACATAGAGCACCTTGCCTTCAGCCCCTTCAACAGGCACAGGAATACCCCAGTCGAGGTCACGGGTCATTGCCCGTGGCTGAAGATCCATGTCGAGCCAGCTCTTGCACTGTCCATATACATTGGGACGCCACTCTTTATGCTCATCAAGTATCCACTTCTTGAGCCATCCCTGATAATCATTCAGCGGCAGATACCAGTTCTTTGTCTTGCGAACAACAGGCTTTGAGCCCGAGATTGTAGAGTGAGGATTGATTAATTCCATTGGACTGAGGTCGCTTCCGCACTTCTCACATTGATCGCCATAAGCGTTCTGATTGTGGCAGTGCGGGCATTCGCCCATGATATATCGGTCGGCAAGGAACTGATGTGCCTCTTCATCGTAATACTGTTCGCTCTCTTTTTCAATGAGTTTTCCCTCATCATAGAGCTTCTTGAAGAAGTCGCTGGCCAACTTACTGTGGGTTTTGCTCGTCGTTCGGCTATAGACATCAAAACTGATTCCAAAGTCCTCGAACGATTTTTTGATGAGTGTATGATAGCGGTCGCAGACATCCTGCGGTGTGATGCCCTCTTTCTTGGCACGCAGAGTGATAGGCACACCGTGCTCATCACTACCGCCAATGAAGACCACTTCCTGCTTTTTGAGTCGCAGATAGCGCACATAGATGTCGGCAGGAACGTACACTCCTGCTAAATGTCCAATGTGAACACCACCGTTTGCATAAGGCAATGCAGCGGTCACCGTGGTGCGTTTGAATTTCTTTTCTTCCATCTAATTCGTTGATTATTATTTCTTTGACTGCAAAATTACAACAAATCATGCGTAAAGCAAAGAAAACAAGGGAAATAATATGAGTTTTTCCCTTCTTCGTTTTCCACCTTTATATTATCTGATGAACAGCAGTTCGCGATACTTCGGCAGTGTCCAAAGCTCATCACTGACAATCAGTTCGAGTTTATCTACTTGGTAGCGGATGTCTGACATCTTGGGAGCGATGATGTCATGATAGGCTATTGCCTTCTCACGTGCATCCTCTATGCGGTTTGCAACCTTACGGGAATTGACCAATTCTTCAACACCTGTCTCAATAATCTGCGTGCGATCGGCAATCTCCTTGATGATTTTGATGTTGCGTTCTGTAAGTTGTTTACCCTCTTCCCGACCGAAGATGTCAATCATACTCTGCACATTCTTGGCCAATTGGCTTTGATAATGCGTGGCAACAGGCACGATATGGTTCATCACAAGGTCGCCCATGACGCGGGCTTCTATCTGTATCTTCTTCGTATAAGTCTCCCACTTAACCTCGTTTCTGGCCTCCAATTCGTTGCGTGTCATTACACCTGTCGACTCAAACATTCTCACACTGTCTTCATCCAAGTAGCGATCGAAGCATACTGGGCACGAAGCTTCGCAGTCAAGTCCGCGTGACTTGGCCTCTTCTTTCCATTCATCGCTGTAACCGTTGCCGTCGAAACGAATGGGTTTGCAGGTCTTGATGTCTTCGCGAATGACGTCGATAATGGCGCTGTTCTGGTCTTCTCCCTTGGCAATCAGCGCGTCAACACGTTGCTTGAAATCGGTCAAAGCCTCGGCAACAGCGGCATTAAGCACTATCATTGCACTCGCACAGTTGGCTTCACTGCCTACGGCGCGGAACTCAAAACGGTTACCTGTAAAGGCGAAAGGCGATGTTCGGTTGCGGTCAGTGTTGTCAATGAGCAGCTCAGGTATCTCCGGTATGTCGAGTTTCATGCCTTTCTTACCGGCCACAGTGAACAGATCTTTCTTGTCAGCAAGTTCAATATGGTCGAGCAAATCAGTGAGTTGCTTGCCCAAAAAGGATGAAATGATAGCGGGAGGAGCCTCGTTTGCACCGAGTCTATGGTCGTTGGTAGCACTCATAACGCTGGCTTTAAGCAGTCCGTTATGGCGGTAGACGGCCATTAAGGTCTCAACGATGAACACCACAAAGCGCAGGTTATCTTCGGCCGTCTTGCCCGAACGATGAAGCAGGGTGCCCGTGTCGGTGGTCAGACTCCAGTTGTTATGCTTGCCGCTTCCATTGATACCATCGAATGGTTTCTCATGGAGAAGCACCCTGAAACTATGTTTATGAGCCACCTTTTTCATCAGTCCCATCAAGAGCATATTATGGTCAACGGCAAGGTTACACTCCTCAAAAATCGGCGCCAACTCAAACTGACCGGGGGCCACTTCGTTATGTCTTGTCTTGCAGGGAATACCGAGTTCGAGTGCCTGTCGCTCCAAATCTTTCATGAAAGCCTGCACTCTTTCGGGGATAGTACCGAAGTAATGGTCGTCCATTTGCTGGTTCTTGGCCGAATCATGACCCATTAATGTGCGACCGGTCAGCATCAGATCGGGACGCGTGGAATAGAGATCTTCGTCTACAAGGAAGTATTCCTGCTCCCAACCAAGGTTGGCCGACACCTTCTTTACATTCTTATTGAAATAATGACACACTGCCGTTGCCGCCACATTCACGGCATGGAGCGATCGCAGAAGCGGTGCCTTGTAGTCTAAAGCTTCGCCGGTATAGGAGATAAATATCGTTGGAATGCACAGCGTATCATCGATAATGAACACCGGAGAGGTAGGATCCCACGCGCTATATCCGCGAGCTTCGAAGGTGTTTCGAATGCCACCGTTGGGAAACGAAGAAGCATCCGGCTCCTGTTGTGCCAGCAGTTTGCCCGAAAACTCCTCAATCATACCACCCTTCCCGTCGTGTTCAACGAAGGCATCATGCTTCTCTGCCGTGCCTTCCGTAAGGGGTTGGAACCAATGGGTGTAGTGAGTGACGCCGTTTTCCATTGCCCATTGCTTCATGCCTGCAGCGACATCGTCGGCAATTGAGCGGTCGAGCTGGGTGCCATTGTCTATCACATCTGTCAGTTTCTCATACACATGGAGGGGCAGATACTTATACATCTTCTGGCGATTGAACACTTTCTTCGCAAAGTATTCACTTGGACGTTCCTTTGTCGTCATTGATTCTAACGGACGTTTCTTAAACGCTTCAGCTACAGCCTCAAATCTTAAGTTTACCATTTTTCAGTTCTTTATGATGATTGTTGTTTCTTCTTGTCGTGCAACTTACTGTTGCAAATATACGCTTTTTCTTTTAACTTTGTCCTCCGCCTGATTGTATTTCGAGCTTGAAAACAGCCTTTTCATCGGCTTTCCGCCTTTCACATGCAGCGCAATCTCTTTGCCATTTCAGCATAAAACATAAAGTTCAGACTTCAAACTCCAATGTACAAAGCAAAACAAAAAAGACCCTCATGCTGCCATAAGAGTCCTTGTCATGTCGTTGTTATTACCAGAATTTGTTGAGCTTCTTGTCATATTTGAAGCCAACAGCAGCTAACTTCTTTTCCAAATCGTCGCGACTGACGTTCATATCATCGCACAGTTCGTCGAGCGAACCATAGTTATCGCGCAGCAACATGTTGACTGCACTGAAAAGAATCATCGGGTCATTAGGTAATCTATCCATTCTACTTGCTTTTTGACTATACTTGTTTTCAATTGCAAAAATAACACAAATAATCCGTAATCAGCAACTTACAATTCATTATTATGCTTCATTTTAAAATAGATTTACATATGACAGGCCTTCCCTGCAGGGTAGAGACATGAGGTCTCTACTGTCAACATTCTTCCTCATTTTTAACACTTTTTCCCGCGACCAAACAGAAATCAAAACGCATTTTCCATGCTTCTGCAGTGCCGTTTCACTGCTTTCGAGAAGCCATTTTATGGCTTTGATGCTCTCACTTCAGTTATTTTGCGCTGTAATCTGACGCTAATCACGTTGCTATCTGCATCAGATGGCATCGTAAAATGAAGCAAGTTATGCGGTCATCTGACGCAAATTGCAATGCTTTTCAGCGTGATGATTCATCGTAATTTGGTTTTAACTATGTAACAGTTTGACTGTCAATACTTTGCGAAAAAGTAAAAAACAACGCGTATTTGGAACGAAGACAGAGTTCGTTTCAAATACGCGAGTTTTATAAAGGCATTTGTAAAGAAGCTTGACGGATATTAACACATATTCCGTTTCTTGTGAGAATGGCGCTGCAGGCATGTCTTGTTGCTGAATGGGCAGCGCCATTTTGTTGTGTTTCCACATTCGAATGATGTGGAAACGAGACTGTTATTTTGCGCCAATTTCCTTGATGAGGTGGTCTGCATGGCCCCATTTGTCGATCATGTAGAGCACATAACGAATGTCAACGCCAATGCAACGAGCCAGTCGGTTGTCGAAGTTGAGGTCGCTACTCAAGCTATCCCAGTTGCCATCGAAAGCCAAACCAATGAGTTCTCCCTTGCCATTAAACATCGGAGAACCAGAGTTTCCGCCCGTAATATCATTATTAGTTAGGAAGCAAAGTTGCATCTTTCCCGTCATCTTATCTTGGTATTTGCCGAATGATTTCTCACTCATCAGCTGCTGCATCACGGGTTCTGCCTTATAATCGAATAGCCCGTTATCTCCCCGTTTCATCTTTTCGACGATGCTTTCTGCCGTGGTATAGTACCCTGAAGGGCGTCCACCGAGGTCGAAACCACCTACTTGTCCATAGGATAAACGCATAGTAAAATTGGCATCACTATAGTGAGGTAAGTCTTCTTCCATACGAAGTTTAGCCGCACAAAGCATTTGTTCCTGGTTGTCAATGCTATCTCGTGTCGCATCAAGGGCACGGTTAAACACCTCGCGCATTGCCTTGAGTTGTGCGCCATATTGTAGGCCGGCATCTTTCTTAATGGCTTTCTTTGTGACATAAACCTTGGCATCTTTCTTCATCAAAGCAGAGGTTTCCCAAAGATAGTTGACATATTTTTGATAGTCACCACCAAACTTTTTGTCGATGATTTGATAGAAAGCAGGAAGATATTTGGCATCAACATGTTCGCGATAGTTCTTTAACAACACGGCCTGTACATCCTTATCAAGAGACGCATCCCATGTGTTGCTGTTGTCAGCAAACGTCACATAATCGCCCTTTTTGTCTTTCTTTGTTGTTCCGGTCACGGCTTTCATGGCGCGAGTAGTAAGCTCGTTGGTGCGCAAGAAGGTTTCTTGGAAGTACATAGCTGCCTTTCTTGGTTCAAAGCGTTCATTGTAAAGGCGAGCCATTTTGTCGAAATCAAGCTGTCCTTTCAGATAGCCCGTAGAGTCCTGCCAATGGCGAATGATGTCCTCATAATGTTGTTTTTGGGCAATCAGACCAATGGAGTCGATACATTTGTTCATGCCGATAGAGTTCTTCCAATAGTTCGCACTCTGCGCAAACTTGGAGTCATATTTGATGCGGACAGCCTCATCTGCACGCATGTGTCGGGTCATCACCTCCTGCTTCACGCCACGAACCTGCGCGCGAGGAGCATTCAGTGCGTCGCGACGTTCACGTATTCCATAACTTGAAAGATAGCGACTTGTGCTGCCGGGATAGCCCATTGTCATTGCAAAGTCGCCCTCCTTATAGCCTTGAAGACTTACAGGTGCCCAATGTTTTGGATGATAAGGCACATTATCTTTACTATAGGCAGCGGGTCGGTTGTTCTTATCGGCGTAGATTCTAAACACACTAAAGTCGCAAGTTTGACGCGGCCACATCCAGTTATCGGTTTCTCCGCCAAACTTACCCATTGACTTCGGCACAGTGAAAACAAGTCTTAGGTCGGTAAAGTCCTGATAGGTTGTGGCGTAATATCGGTTGCCTTCATAGAAAGCATCAAGGTCAACGTGGAGCGTGGAGTCTTGTTTCTTGACCTCAGAAGTATAGGCATTCTGCAAGGAATCAAGCAGTTTGGTCTGATGTCTGCGGTCTAATGCGGCGAAACCAAGCTTCATCACCTCTTCGGTTACATCCTTCTGGCTGATCATAAAGCTGACAAACATGTCCTTGTTGGGTAGTTCTTCTTCATGATTTTCAGCCACAAAGCCGTTCAACATGTAGTCGTGTTCTACGGTAGAGTGGCTTCGAATGGCCTCAAAACCACAGTGGTGGTTGGTGAAAACGAGTCCGTCGGGACTGACAACAACGCCCGAACAGAAGCCAGAGAAGTTGACAACGCTGTTCTTGATGGCGTCGTTATTATTGTAAAGTGCGCCATAAGGCAACGCAAATCCTTCGCCTTTCATCTGGTTATAGACGGCTTGTGGCAAGTTATAGAGCGTCCACATGCCCTCATCGGCATGCAAAGGTAGGCAGGTGAAAAGGTAAAAGGGGATGAGAACCCAAAGTAGTTTTTTCTTCATAAGACTTATTTTATTGAATATGGAAGCCTCCCCCAACCTCTCCAAAGGAGGGGAGAACGACTTGAATGCGACTTCTTTCATCTGTAGGGCAAGGCAGTTTGTGATGTTTATTTCTTGAATTTATCTTTTATTTTAACTAAACTTGACAGGCTTAAATCGCGTTTCACAATCACAAGGGCAAAGCAAATGATGAGCAAGGTGTTGACGGCAAGAGCTGCAAACATAGGAAGTCGGGCGTTGGAAACCGAGATAAGCGCAAACAGGAAGACTGCAATGAGCGTATAGATAGCGATGTCTTTGAGCGGATAACGAATGGGGTAATACTTCTGTCCGAATGCATAACTGAGCACCATACTAACTGCATACGATGCAAAACCGGCCCAAGCGCAGGCCCAATAGCTGAACTTTGGAATGAGCAGCAAGTCTACTCCAATCAGGATTACAGCGCCGATGCCACTGAAATAGGCTCCCCAAATGGTCTTATCTATTAGCTTATACCAGAAACTTAGGTTGAAGAAGATGCCGAACATGATTTCAGCGGCCATGACAATCGGGATGATTTGCAGTCCTTCCCAATAGCTTTTGCCCACGATATAGCGCAGAACATCCATGTAACCAATTACACAAAGGAATGCCAGAAGCGTGAAAATGATATAGAACTTCATGGCCTTGGCGTAGGTTTCTTTGTTGTCTTGATCTTTCGTCTGACTGAAAACGAAGGGTTCATAGGCATATCTGAACGCCTGAGTAATGAGTACCATGATCATCGCAAGCTTGATACAAGCTCCATAAATGCCTAATTGTGTGCGGGCATCTTGGGCCGTTCCGTCATACAACCAAGGGAAGATTATCTGCGAAACTGTTTGGTTCAACTGGCCCACCAAGCCCATCACGAGCAACGGCCAGGTGTATTTCAGCATGCGTTTACAGGTAGCTTTGTCGAAAGGATTGCGGAAACCACGCAGCTCTTTGCCTAAGAAGAAGAGCGTAAGTATGCTTCCTGCCAGCTCAATCCAGAACACCCAGACGACGTTCAAGCTGAAGTTTGCATCGTAAATTCCAAAGGGATTGAGTCTGAAATAAGGCAGAACAACGAGATAAAGCAACACGCCTACGATGTTGACTACAATGCTTATCATGCGCAAACAAACGAACTTTATCGGGCGATGTGCATGGCGAAGATAAGCCAAAGGAATGCAGATGAAGGCGTCAACGGCCACACATGACGCCATGATCATAATGAATTCGTGGTGATCGGGATAGCCGATTGCATCAGAAATCGGGGTCAAGAATAACGCCACGAATGCGATGAAGAGCACAGAGGTGAATGCAACCATACGCAAAGCTGTGGCATATACTTTCTCTGCTTGCTCGCCCTGACGGTTCATGAAGCGGAAGAACGTCGTCTCCATGCCGTAAGTAAGCAGGATAGTCAGCAAGGCCACATAAGCATAGATGTTGGTAATGATGCCGTATTGTCCGCCTGCTGCACTGAATTTTGCCGTCTCAATAGGCACTAAAAGATAACCAACGAAACGGGCTGCAATAGTACTTAATCCGTAGATTGCAGTGTCTTTAGCTAATGATTTTAAGTTTGCCATAACATAAACAAATTGGAACCTACCCCCAACCCCTCCCTAAGGGAGGGGAGTTTTAAATGGTGTGAGCTTCTGATATCTTATATTTTTAATTTATTCTTAACGATGATATTTATTTGTTTTCTCTTTGAGTTCTCTTTCCTCTTGACCCGGATATCCATATTCTCTGCATGGTTTCATCAAACTTCCATGTATAGGTGAAAGCCCATCGCAAGTCTGTACTCCCCTCCCTTCGGGAGGGGTAAGGGGGTGGGTTAAAAGAACATATACGCCAATCCGATAGCAGCAATCACGCCGGCAAGGTCGGCAAGCAAGCCACAAGCAACGGCATGACGCGTGTATTTGATGTTCACACAGCCGAAATAAACGGCGAGGATGTAGAACGTAGTGTCTGTACTTCCCTGGAACATGCAGCTCAATCGGCCGATGAAACTATCTGCTCCGTAGGTCTTCATGGCTTCCAACATCAGTCCACGAGCGCCACTTCCACTCAGCGGTTTCATGAAAGCAGTGGGCAAAGCGCCTACGAAATCGGTGTTAAGTCCGCATTTCTCCACGCACCATGCAATGCCGTCAATCAGCATGTCCATAGCTCCGGAAGCACGGAAAACGCCAATCCCCACGAGAATGGCCACGAGATAAGGAATAATCTTGACCGCTGTTGAAAAGCCTTCTTTGGCTCCTTCGATGAAAGCATCATAGACATTGATTTTCTTGATGAAGCCCGCGACGATGAAACTCACGATAATTGAAAAGAGAATCATACTGCCACTGAGATTGGCAACGGTATCCATTGTCTTCTGATCCAACTTTCCAAATCCCCAAATCACTATGCCCACAAAGGCTATCAAGCCTCCGATGAAGGCTAAAAGTGCAGGCTGAAGCAGGTTGATGCGTTGCCAAAGGGCTGTCAGAATGATGCCCACGAGCGTGGCAACAGTAGTGGCAAGGAGGATAGGAATAAACACATCGGTGGGCACTGCGGCTCCATTCGAGGCGCGATAAGCTAAGATTGTGGTCGGAATAATCGTCAATCCACTCGTGTTGAGCACGAGAAACATAATCATCGGATTAGTCGCTGTGTCTTTCTTTGGGTTAAGTTCCTGCATCTGTTGCATGGCTTTCAGTCCCGTTGGTGTGGCCGCATTGTCGAGTCCGAGCATGTTGGAAGCAATGTTCATGAATATACTTCCCATAACAGGATGGTTCTTGGGAATGTCGGGAAAGAGTTTTGTGAAGACCGGACTCAATGCTCTTGCCAGCACATTTACAATGCCGGCTTGCTCTCCAATCTTCATAATACCGAGCCAAAGTGACAGCACCCCCGTCAGTCCCAACGATATTTCGAAGGCATTTTTCGATGAGTCGAAAGTGGATTGCACTATCTTTTGGAAGACAGTTACATCTCCTAAACAGAGTGAAATCAAAGCAAAAAGGAAGGCAATCACGAAGAATGCCACCCAAATATAATTCAGAACCATATAGCATGCAAAGTTAAAGGAAATACATTATATATAAAAGTAAATCGCGAAAAAACATGAAGTTTTACGTTGATATCGCTGCTTTTACGATTCCATGGCGCTGTCCTATAAAAGTTTGTAAGCCCTTTTCTCTTATCTTTCTATATTAGAAACAATAAAAGGAAGCAACTATGGAACTTGCAAATCCACAAATTTTGAAAAGCCTTTTGAATTACACAAGTAGCAGAGAGAATTTTGTCGCTATTCAGTTTTTATTCATGGCGTCCCTTATGTTTCATGAATAGAAGTTGTTTGTCAGTAGGAATGCCAATGAGCTGCGTAATGGCTTTCTTCCTCGGTACTGGTACTGTTTCCACTTTGAGTGCTCGCTTCGTATTCTGTACAACCGCAGCGGAAACTTCTATCCTATTTTCTTAGGGTTAATACGCCATTAGAGCGAGGAACATTCCAGGCAGTTTTATTTTCTCTACATCAAGGTGGGTGCTACGGAACAGATTGGTGAGATCTCTGATAGTGTCTATAGCAAACAGCAAGTTTCACGTCTTGTCGGCAGCTGCCGTGGGGTTGTAGAACTGTAACTCGGTCGTATCTTGTCTTCCCACTACTTAGCCGTCTGCATTAATGTCACTTTTATCGCCACTCACAGGGACAAGCTGGTATCCAAGAGGGTCTACTATACTATACTGGAAGTATTAGAGGTTGGCAGTAGGGAGGCGCTCACGGTAGTCAATCACCTCACGCACTCTTTCAATTGGTTTCCATCGTCTTTCCTCTGGTAGTATTGGCCTACTTCATCATTGTAGATTATTGAAATAGTACTACAAAGTTTCGTATTCACTTGGATGAAAAAGCAGATGGCCATGTCTTTCCATAGGTTTATATCGCGTCCAAAGGCTTAATGGTGGCTGCTGAGATAATAGACTTCACCAGCCGAGATCATAAGTTCATACTTGTTATTCAATGTCTCTGGTAGATTGACATCTGTACGGGCAAGAGCTTCACCCTCCCTTCTGGATAGACCTTACTGCATATTACTTTTTTTGAGAATAAGCCCAAAGCACTATCTGTATATGTGAAGAAGTCAAGGCTGTTAGAACTTACATACTAAACTTATCTCGAACTGGCGTATTGTATGTTGGGAATAATTTGGGAACATTTATAAAACAAGAAAAAGCTAAGTATTGAATAATCAACTACCTAGCTTTTTACTTTGTACCCAGACCCGGTACAATGCCGTGAAAACAAGAGAATTCAAAAGAATATATTAAATTGATAATCAATAGATTATAATTTTCTTATATTTGTCGATTTTACCCATTTTTGCCTGTTTTTTGTTAGATAGTACACTTTTAGTACACCTTGATACTCGGAACTTTTTAGTATCTTTGCAAAATAAGAAAGCATCTGAAAATAAACGAGTTAATGATTTGTTCGGTTTGATACACATTTAGGTACATAACTATCAAT
This sequence comes from Prevotella sp. HMSC077E09, assembly GCF_001814685.1. Taxonomy (NCBI): domain Bacteria; kingdom Pseudomonadati; phylum Bacteroidota; class Bacteroidia; order Bacteroidales; family Prevotellaceae; genus Prevotella; species Prevotella sp. HMSC077E09. Next base: position 34,000 of record NZ_KV817517.1, read on the forward strand.
TATGGCAAAATTAGAAAATAAAGCAAAGGAAAACCCGAAATTGGAGCAAAATGTGCTGTCTGATGGTCGGATAAGTCTATATCTGGAGTATTATCTCGGTAGAGAAGAAACACCTGTTTTGGATGATAATGGCAATCCTGTTTTGTATGAAACAGGTAAGATGGTGGGTAAGCCCAAAGTTCACATCAAACACAACAGGCGAAAAGAAAACTTGCAGTTGTACTTGATAGCTAAGCCCCGTACTCCTGCGGAAAGGCAACAGAACAAGGAAACTCTTGAATTGGCTGCCAAAATCCGTACGGAGCGTGAACAACAGTTTAAGGAGAGTATGCTTGGTTATCGCCTGAAGAAAGACAGAAATGTCAACTTCTTAGACTATTATCAGGCGTACATAGACAGTTATACGAAGAAAGACCTGCGAATGATAAAGATAGCCTTGAATCGTTTTAAGGATTTTCTGAAAGAGCAATATCCAGTTTATGAGTTCAGTATTAACCCCGAACTAATAACCAAGGATATGATGAAACACTTTGTTGAATATTTGCAATCAAGAAGTGTTGGTGAAGGAGCAAAGAGTATCTATCAGCGTTTCAAGAAAGTTGTACGCTATGCCATTGACCACGAAGTGATGCAGAAAGATCCCTGCAAGGGCGTTGTGTGCAAGGTAGATGACCAAGTGGTGCGCAAAGATGTACTCTCAATGGACGAAATACAGGCATTGGTTCAATGTCATTATGAGAATGAGAATCCTAATGTTAGACGTGCTTTTATTCTCTGCCTCTATTGTGGTCTGCGCTTCTGTGATGTAAAAGACCTTACCTATAAAAACATTGACTATACCAATCGCTTACTTAAATTTGAGCAGAATAAGACCAAAGGACATTCTGCCAATAGTGGTGTAGTTATTCCTCTGAACGAAGGTCTATTGTCATTGATAGGTGACGCTCCAGACGATTTGAATTCCTCCATATTCAATCTTCCCTCATATGAGAGTTGTTGCAAATCCGTAAAGCGATGGGTAAAACGTGCTGGCATCAACAAACACATCAGCTGGCATTGTGCTCGCCACAGCTTTGCCGTGAACATCCTGAATAATGGTGCCAACATCAAGACCGTTGCAAGTCTTTTAGGGCATAGTGGATTAAAGTACACAGAGAAATACACTCGTGCAGTGGATAAATTGAAGTCGGAGGCAATCAATAGTTTGCCAGAATTGAAGTTGTAATAAGAAAAATGAATTAAAAAACATTTTTTTGACTAGAAATAACCATCTTTTTACTCAAAAGAGATATATTCAGAAAAATAATGAGTAATTTTATAGCGTAATCAAGTTGCATAAGTATGGAACGCAAGAAAATAAACCGTCTAAAGGTGGTTCTCGCCGAAAAAGGAATGACAAATAAACAACTGGCAGAAATTTTGGACAAAGACCCTGCGGTTATATCAAAGTGGGTAACTAATGTTGCCCAGCCCAATGTTGAAATGTTCATCCAGTTGGCAAAGATATTGGGGGTGAGAGTTGATGATTTGTTGTGGACAGAGGATATTTAATCCTCATATATAAACGAGTATCGTGATATTAAGATGAAAGATCAAATATTCATAAGTCATGCGACACCAGAAGATAATGACTTTACCATATGGCTCGCTTCTCGTTTAGAAATGCGGGGCTATCAAGTATGGATTGATAAAAATGGACTTCTGGGAGGAGAACGTTTCTGGCAAACCATACAAACAGCAATTTACTCCTCTCGAAAAGTTTTGCTAGTTTATTCTAAAAATATTGTACGTGATGGTATATTCAAAAAAGGTATCGAAGATGAATTAGAATATGCCAAAAGTCTTGTAGGGATAAAGAATGATACAGAGTTTGTTATTCCGTTGCATATTGATGATTCTGCATATAATCTTGTAATTGGATTACCCAATATCAATCATATCCCATTTGTTGGGAACTGGGCAAAAGGATTGGCACAGCTATTTAAGAAGTTAGATAAAGATGGAGTAAAATATAGTACAGATATAGAATCTTCACTATCAAATTGGTACGAAACTTCATATTCGACCGATTCATCAATTGTCTTGAAGAAAGAATTATACTATACTTCTTGGTGGAATGTAAAATCAATTCCCCAGAAATTTTACATGTATCAATTCCTCAATAAAGAACAAGCTACCTATATTCGGCAAGCGAACATAAATATTCCTATAGCTCAATTGGCAAATACATTATCTTCTTTTGATGATAGATTGTCATATCTAATAGATAAAGAGGGACAAAGTTTTGATATTCATCCACTGTCGGTATATTCTTTCTCTCTTGAACAAATTTTATATGGCTTCAATTCTGATAGTTTCCCTACACACAAGGATGTGGTAAATCATTTTAAAGATTTCTTGAGATATTTAATCTCGGAAATTCTTAGGAATAAAGGTTATCGCAAAACGGAGCTATCTAATAAAAAATATGTTTTTTATCGACCTATACATAAGAAAAAGCCAATCCCCATTCATTTCAAATATAAATACTCCTCAAAAAACAAAAGAAAATCATTAGGTGGCAGGTATAAAGATAAAGGCTTTTGGCATTACGGAATATCCATACAACCAATCGTTCATCCTTTTATTGGGGCTTCTATTAAGCCTCATTTGATATTTACACAAGATGGGGTGAATATTATAGATAATGATTCAACTCAACACTCGTACCGAAGAAATAAAGGGAAAACCTTTTTCAATGAACAATGGAGGGATATGCTGATAGCGCTTTTATTTTCTTTACAAGATAATAATGAAGAGATTAAGCTTTCAGTAAGCCAGTCTAATGACATGCTTGAAATGAAAAATTGGACAGAAACCTTTTGGAGTGAATATGGCTATTATGACCCATATAGCACCATGAGTGAAGATGACATTGTAAACTTGACAGATGAAGATAAAACAGAATGATAGAGCCAATTATTAAATACATAGAAGAACCATTTCTAACATTTGGCTGTAACCAAAAGGCAATAGATCCGAGAGATGGCCTAATGTTGTTTGGCCCTTTTGACAAGACGAAGTTAAAAGGTTCCATAACACTGGGTATTATTGGGCCCACAGCGGCACGATTATCTATGATAGATTATCTTAGAAAACTGCATGAACAAATACTGCCAATTAAAGATTCTAAAAAGTATCCTATTTTTCCTGGAATTGAATCTACAATGGGGATAGCTGTGAATTTTGGAAATATACCGCAAATAGATGTAAAAGAAGAAAATATTAAATCGGCTTTAAGACATACAAATACGCATATTCGCATTCATGAACTTGTGAATTTATATGTAGATCCTTTGATGGCTTACATGAAAGAGGAAGAAATTCCCGTAAACCTTTGGTTAGTAGTTATTCCAGAAGTTATTTTTACTTATGGCCGACCACAATCAAAAATAAAGAAGGCTGATGATAATATACACACTAAGTTTTCAAAAGAGATTTTAAATCCAAATAATCAGAATCTCTTTCCCGAGTTTCAGAAAGAAGATGATAAAATAAGGGAAGCTTATGAATATGAAATAAATTTTCACAACCAGTTAAAAGCAAGACTGTTAGGGAGTAATATAGCGACGCAAATTATTAGAGATTCAAAAATATCAAACATTGGATTGTCTGAAAAACAAATAGAGAAAGAAGAACAAATTAGAACAGCAAAAGCTTGGAATTTAGCATCTGCCATATATTATAAACTCGGAGGACTACCATGGAAAATGGGGGAGGTTAGAGAAGGAGTCTGTTATCTAGGATTAGTTTATAAAAAAACTGATGAAAAGAACAGAAATGCTTGTTGTGCGGCACAAATGTTCCTCGATTCTGGAGATGGTATGGTATTTAAAGGCAATGTCGGCCCTTGGTGGAATCCACAAACAAAAGAGTTTCATTTATCAAAAGAGGATGCATATAATATAATAAGCCAATCATTAGAGTCATATTCTAGTAAGTTTGGAACCTATCCATCTGAAGTATTTATTCATGCAAGAACATACTTTGATGATGCAGAGTGGGCAGGCTTTGAAGAAGCCTCATATAACAAATCAAAAATAATTGGCGTAAGAATCAGAAGTAACAACACCTTCAAATTGTATCGGCAATTTTCTTATTGTGTGCCGCGAGGACTAATGCTCCAATATGATGAATATAAAGCTCTTTTGTGGACCAAAGGTTATATTCCAAGATTTAAGACTCAAATTGGATTGGAAACTCCAAATCCTGTTGATATTCAAATCACCCGTGGAATCGCAGATATTGATGTCGTTTGCAAAGATATTATGAGTTTGACAAAACTTAATTACAATGCATGTATTTATGGAGACGGATTACCTGTGACATTAAAATTTGCAGATTCAATAGGAGAAATATTGACTGCAGGGAAGAATTTAGACACGGGGGTATTACCTTTTAAATTTTATATATAAATATTGAAATATGCCGACACTACATTGGATAGGAAAAGATAAAGTTGTAAACCATCATGCGGAAGTACCATTCTGTGTGTTGGAACATCAATATGGGTATCGGGGGGATAATCCTTCTGATACATCTGAAACACATAGTGGAAATAAAATTATTCATGGAGATAACCTCAAAGCGTTAAAGGCATTATTACCTGAATATGAGGGCCGAGTGGATTGTGTCTATATAGACCCTCCCTATAATACGGGCAATGAGGGATGGATATATAACGATAATGTGAACGACCCACATATACTTAAATGGCTCGGGGAAGTAGTGGGTTCCGAGGGCGAAGATCTCAGCCGACACGATAAGTGGCTGTGTATGATGTATCCAAGACTCAGGCTATTGTACCAACTCCTTTCACCGAAAGGGGTAATTTTTATTTCAATTGACAAGAATGAGTTTGCTAATCTTAATTTTATATGTGAGGAGATCTTTGGTCGTAACAGTTTTGTTGCTGATTTAATTTGGCGTTCCGCAGATAGTTCAAACCATGATGCCAAGCAGTTTTCTTATGACTATAATCACACTCTTGTTTATTCTAAGGAGCCAGGATGGAACCCAAATAAGATAGAAAGAACAGAAGATAACAATAAGCACTATAAAAACCCCGATAATGATCCAAAAGGTCCTTGGTATGCAGGAAACCTTTCTTCACCAAATCCAAGAGCTAATTTGGTTTACGATGTTACTTCACCCCAAGGTATTGCCATTCATCCTCCCAAGAATGGATGGCGTTGGAGTCGAGAGACTATGAGTTCCATGATAGAAGATGGAGAAGTGGTATTTTCAGAAGATGGCTCCCGTATTATTCGTAAAACATATTTATGTGATCAAAAGGGACTTGTCCCATCAGATATTTGGTGGGATATAGAAGATACGGGACATAACCGTAATGCAAAATATGAGCTGAAAAAAATCTTTCCAGAAAAGAGTACTTCTGAGTTATTTAAGACCCCTAAGCCAACAAAATTTATAGACAAGATACTTTCCATAGCCACTAGTAAAGACAGCATTATCCTTGACTCTTTTGCAGGCAGTGGCACTACAGCCCATGCTGTGATGAAGAAAAATAAGGAAGACAAAGGAAAACGTAAGTTTATCTTGGTAGAACTGATGGACTATGCTGAAAATATTACTGCTGAACGAATACGCCGGGTAATCAAAGGCTACGGAGAAGGGAAGAAAACAGTTGAAGGCTTGGGGGGCTCTTTCGATTACTACGAATTAGGTTCTCCTCTGTTCAATGAAGATGGAAACCTAAACGAACAGGTAGGTATAGAAAAGATGCGTGAATACATTTATTACACTGAGACCCACGATTACCTGACAAGTCAGCAAACAGTGAATTACCCCTATCTGTTAGACTACAAGGACGGTACGGGCTATTTCTTTTATTACGAGTCCAATGAGATTACAACTTTGTCGTATGACACATTAAACATAGTACCCAAGACAGCAGACCATTATGTCATTTATGCTGATATCTGCACGATAAGTAAAGAGCAGCTGGCACAAATGAACATTACATTTAAGAAAATTCCACGCGATATAAACAGGTTTTAAAGTATGCAACTGAAAGAATATCAACACCAGACACTCCGAGATTTGGAGTTATATATTGAGACTTTGAACAACAGCAAGAGCCTCTCTGTTGCCTATTCCCAATATTGGGCAGAAAGAGGCGTTTCTGTCAACAGTTTCAGCAATAGTTATTTGCATCCTTATATTAACAGCGTCAATGGGGCGCCACGTGTTACATTGAAAGTTCCAACGGCAGGAGGTAAAACTTTTATCGCGTGCAATGCAATAAAACGGATTATGGATAAATTACAGACTGGTGCTCAAAATCAAGTCGTAGCATGGTTCGTACCTAGTGATACTATCTTGAAACAGACTTTGGAGAAGTTGCAAGATGTTTCTCATCCATACAGACAGACTATTGATGCCTTGTTTTCTCATCGTGTTGTTGTTGTTGATAAAGAGGCGGCATTAATGGGGCAAAGTATTAGCCCAATTCAGATGCACGACAATTTAACGATTTTCGTATTAAGTGCCCAGTCGTTTATTGAAACGATTCGCGGTAAGAAAGATAAAAGTGCAGAACTATTGAAGCCGCGTGCATTCCGAGAAAACGGAAACTTTTTGGAACATACAAATTATTATACTCATCCAAAACAATTGATTAGCGGTGCTGATCCAACGGCATTGATTCAGGTAATTGCACAACAGAATCCTGTAGTGATTGTGGATGAAAGCCACAACTTCAAAGCTGATTTAAGGGTAGAATTGCTTAACAACCTCAGTCCTCGATTTATTTTGGAATTGACGGCCACTCCTCGCGATAATAGCAACATCATTTCTTTTGTTGATGCCATGCAACTGAAACGGGAAAACATGGTAAAGTTGCCCGTAATTGTGGAGAACCGAAATACACCGAAAGATGTGCTTGTGAATGCAATTAGAATGCGCAACAGTTTGGAGCAACATGCTATTGAAATGGAGAAACATGGTGGTCGGTATATCCGTCCAATTGTTTTGTTCCAAGCGCAACCTAAAACTGATGATGACAACATAACCTTCGACAAGATAAAAGCCAATCTAATCAGCTTTGGCATACCTGAAAATCAAATCAAAATCAAGACAGCCAATAAGGATGAATTGAAAGGTCTTGATTTAATGAGTCGCGGCTGCGAAGTACGATACATTATAACGGTGAATGCGTTGAAAGAAGGTTGGGATTGTCCATTTGCCTACATATTAGCTACACTCGCCAATAAAACAAGCCGGGTTGATGTGGAGCAAATTTTGGGCCGTATTCTTCGCCAACCTTATACAGCTCAGCATCAAAATCTATTGCTAAATATTTCATACGTGTTCACCAGCAGCAATGATTTCCGAGATACTGTTGAGAAAATCATATTGTCTTTACAAAAGGCTGGATTCAGTAAAAAGGATTTCAGAGAGGCAACCCCTGTTGAGTCGCCAGAGACATCAAAGCCAACAATAAAAATACCAGGACTCTTTGACTCTCCAAAGCAAATGGCGGAAGAGGACGAGAAAGATAATGGTATTGACTTAACGGAGGAAGAATCATCGGCCATTAAAGAACAGATTAAAAACACTGCTCAAAATGAGGATATTCAGAACCTGCAAAAGCAAGCAAAACAAATGAGCGAAGAGTATAACAAACAAATAGAAGAACAAATCAATGGTGGAGAATTAGATCCGCTTGCGGCAATAACACCGAAAAAAATGTACTATCCAATCAATGAACATTATAAAAAGGTCGCAGCAGGAATGAACCTCCCTATCTTCTACACAAAAACAGTCGCATCTATTTTTTCGGATGATGAATGGATTCCATTGGAAAAATCAATGTTAACCAAAGGCTTTGACTTGCCAACTAAAGATGCAACAGTAGATTTTACAATTGTGCGTCCATTGGGTGTGACTATTGATGTCGCAGAGTCAGGTGATGATTACGTTCCTGTGCGTCGTAATAATCAGCAGGCCATTGACTTCATCCGCCAGCAATATATGGATAAGTCGGCAACAGTTCAGAAGGATATTTTAAGTAGGCAGATTGCCAGTATGATAAAATTGGATAACGTTGTGGAGCCAGATATTAAAAAATATGTAGATCGAGTTATCGCTAATCTTGATGCAGATGCAATATCAAGTCTTGTGGATAATCTCTATCTGACTCGCGATACTATACAGGAAAAGATAGAAGGATTATTGAAAGATTATCAAAAGCAAGTCTTTCAACAATGGTTGAATACTGGAAGAATTCAACTTAATGGCCATTACACATTCTTGGAAGTAATTGCCATGACAAAAGAAGAAATAGTTGGTATCGATAAGGGACTTTATGTTGCTGAAGAAACTGTCAACGACTTCGAGTATGATGTTATATCTGCTATTGCAGACAATCCGAATGTTTTTTTCTGGCATCGCAATCGAGAAAAGAAGGAATTCTGTATCAATGGTTTCATTAACCATTATCCCGACTTTGTTGTTCGTATGAAGTCTGGTAAGACGATTCTTGTAGAGACAAAAGGTGACCATCTTGTAAATGATGACTCAAAGAATAAAATTTGGCTTGGCAACAAATGGGCAGACCTAGCAGGAAGCAACTATAAATATTTTATGGTATTCCAAACAAAAGAAGTGGAAGGGGCAATTACTGTTAAGCAGTTGTTGCAGTATCTGAATGAGTTGTAAACGATTGTAAGACATAACACCGAAAAATAAATGAGTATGGATTTCTATTATTTACCCAAAGAATATCAGCAAACACATGAAATGTGTTATGAACTCATAGGACAAGTAGAAGAGTTCTTAGTTAGAGATGAATATAAGTTCTTGCAAATAACTACTTATCCTATAGATGCAGCAGAGATACCAAATATAAAGAAAGAGGATTTTAATGTCTGGGATTATTTAAGAGAACATAATCAGGCTGGTTTTAGATTGCAGCTAAATAAAAGTATTATCTTGGGGCTATTGAGAGACTTCTGCTATTTTATGCAAGAGTCTCTAGACTGTTCGAATAAGATGCGATTAGTTGTAGCATATGCGTTATTAAGAAAGCCGCTCGTGGATAATCTTAAAATATTATTACGTTTTGTATATGATGATAATTTCTATGATGATTTTATTAATCGTAATGATTACGATCCAGCATACCTTAACGATGATACACTTAGGAAATACTTGGATAAGACGGACTCTATAAGAATGGCAAATAGTATCAAAGGGTCATTCATATATGAATGTATCTATAAAAAAGAAAATATAGGGTCTATTCTGAATTTATCCAATAGAGCAATTCATCCTGTTACGACAAGACCATGGAATAAAACTGGAGAAATGAATTTTAACTTTATGTTTGCCACTCATTTTGATATAGAACACTTATGGCAACATTATTACACATATCTCCCTGCAATATTACTATTTTATGTAGAGTTATTTAATAACACTATTTTCTGTCTTTTTGAAAGTGAGATAGATAAGGACTTGTACCTTAAGAAAATAGAAAAGATAGTTGATATAATGCAAAAGAAATCAAGCAGAGCGCAGTAAATGATTTAATATCACATATATAACCATATGTTATAAACAATAACCTGTAAATATATATTATACCGTTATACTAACATATATAAAGTATTAGAGATGACCATACAAGAAATAATAACTCATAAAGAAGACCAGACTTTTGATTGCAAAAGCATTCAAATTGATCCGAAAGCATTAGCTATTACCATTGTGGCGTTTGCTAATGCTGACGGTGGTGATATCGCTATCGGTGTGTCTGACAAGACAAGGAAGATAGAAGGAGTTGACCAGCATACGGAAAAGTTGAATGAGTTGCTTCGTGTGCCCTTAGACTTCTGTAATCCTTCTGTGTCTATTACCAGCGACTTGTTACCATGCACGGATAAAGATGGAAACGAAAATCATATTTTATTGATGCATATTCCTGCAAGTTCTGAACTACATACTAATCAGGCAGATGAAGCCTTTATGCGTGTTGGCGACAAAAGCAGGAGGCTGTCTTTTGAAGAGCGCATACAGTTGATGTACGATAAGGGAGAACGCTACTATGAAGATACGGCTGTGTATGGTGCTACGGTTGATGACATTGATATGGCTGCTGTAGAAAGATATACAGAATTGATTGGTTATACCAAGTCTGCCAATCAATATCTACATGAGAATAATGGCTTCATAACTACCAATGCCAAGGGAGAGGAGCAAGTTAGTGTAGCTTGTATCCTGTTGTTTGGTAAATATCCTCAAAAGTTCTTTCCTCGTGGGCGTACTCGCTTTATCCGTTATAAAGGTACAGAAGAGAGAGTGGGCGCAGAAATGAACGTGATTAAGGACGTAACTTTTGAAGGAACGATACTTGATCAGGTGAAAGCCACGATAGCTTATCTTGAAACCCAAGTAGAGGAACACACTTTTCTTGGACAGCATGGGCAGTTTGTAACCAATAGGGATTACCCAAAGTTTGTGATTCAAGAAATGGTTGTCAATGCTTGTTGCCATCGTGCCTACAATATCAAGGGTACGGAAATCCAAATTAAGATGTTTGATAATCGCTTGGTATTTGAGTCACCGGGCAGATTGCCAGGAACGGTTAAGCCCTCTAACATTCGTCATACACACTTCTCACGCAATCCGAAAATTGCTCAATTCTTAAAAGCATACGACTATGTAAAAGAGTTTGGAGAGGGTGTGGATCGTGTATGCAGGGAGTTGGAAGCTAATGGTACACCACATCTATCTTTCCATCTTGATGATTTTATTCTGAAGATTACAGTGCCGAAGGTGACAGAAAGGGTGATAGAAAAGGATGTCAACGTGACAGAAAAGGTGATAAAAACTCATCAAGAGGTGATAGAGAAGGTGATAGAAAAAGCGGTGGCTCTCAATGAAAAATTAACAGAAAATCGTATTTCTATCATCAAGCTAATAATAGAGAATCCATATATTTCTAAATCGGAACTTTCCAAACATGTGGGAATCAGTGAAAATTCTATATCTCGTAACATAGAAGCTATGCGTGATAAATACCTTCGCCGTGTCGGTCCCAATAAAGGCGGCTTTTGGGAAATCATAGACTAATATGCAGCGCACAAGCCCAACCAAACGAGAACTTAGGTTGGGCTTGCTTCATATAGGATTATTTCAATTTCTTTTGCATCAAGCTATCTGCCTTTTGCTTCAAATCCATATCGTAACCATCGGCTTTCTCCTTGATTAGCTTGATTGTCTTTTCATTGCGATGAATGTCAAATACATCGTTAAGCCATAGGATTTCCTTAGGGCTGCAACCTCGCCATACTCTAATGATACGAAATTTCAAGGCATCATCCTTGTATTGCTGTTTGCTTTGCCATAAGAAATAATTACCGACCAAAGAAACAAAACAAAGGACAGACACTGCCACCACGGTAGTAAAGACTTTCGATGACTTGATGTCAAAACTGTGTCTATGGATGTGCTCTTGTTGCTTTGGCTGTTCTTTCTGTTCCTGCCACTCGTGCAACATGGTCAGGACGTTTGCCACCAATTTGTCAATGGACTTAGCTTCCTCGTCCTTGATGCGCACTTGCACACCAATGTACTCGTTAATCACTTCTTTAGTCCGCTGCTCATACTGATTGAGCAATTCTTGTTCCTGTTGTTCGTCACGTTGTACAGGTGTAGATGGAACAGGGAGAGAAACAGAACCGTTCTCCTTTTCTTTCAGTTCCTTTAGTCCCCCGTAAATTGTCTCCAGTTTGTTTTTGATTTCCTCAAAGAGGACAAATGTATTATTAT